>JASJAL010000191.1 GCA_030067055.1 Kiloniellales bacterium
GCGACCCCGACCTTGATCTCGGGCACCAGCTTCTTGAGCCGCTCCTCCAGCTCCGGCAGGTCCTCGATCCGGGGGCAGACGTAGAAAACCTGGCCGCCGCGGAAGTGCTCGCGCAGGATCGCCTCGCGGACGATCACCGGATCGTAGGGCAGGACGAAGGTCCGCACCGCCAGGCGGTCGACTGGCGGGGTCGCGATCAGGCTCATGTCGCGGACCCCGGACATGGCCAGCTGCAAGGTCCGCGGGATCGGCGTCGCGGTCAGGGTCAGGACGTGGACATCGGCGCGCAGCTGCTTCAGGCGCTCCTTCTGCTTGACCCCGAAGTGCTGCTCCTCATCGACGATCAGCAGGCCCAGCCGCTTGAAGGAGATCGACTTGGCCAGCAGCGCGTGGGTGCCGATCACGATGTCCACGCTGCCGTCCTCGATCCCGGCCTTGGTCGCGGCGATCTCGGCCTGCGGCACCAGGCGCGATAGCTGGCCGATGTTCAGGGGCAGGCCGGCGAAGCGCTCCTTGAAGTTGCGGCTGTGTTGTCGTGCCAAGAGGGTCGTCGGCACGACCACCGCGACCTGCAGGCCGGTCATGGCCGTGACGAAGGCGGCGCGCAGGGCGATCTCGGTCTTGCCAAAGCCGACGTCGCCGCAGATAAGCCGGTCCATCGGCCGGCCGGAGGCCAGATCCTCCAGGGTGTCGGCGATGGCGTCGAGCTGGTCGTCGGTCTCCGGATAGGGGAAGCGGGCGCAGAACTCCTCGTAGAGCCCCTCGGGCGGGTTCAGGACCTCGCCCTCCTTGAGCTCGCGGGCGGCCGCGATCTTGATCAGCTGATCGGCGATGTCCTTGACCCGCTGCTTGACCCGCGCCTTGCGCGCCTGCCAGCCGCCGTGGCCCAGGCGGTCCAGGTCGACCGCGGTCTCCTCCGAGCCGTAGCGGGACAGGACCTCGATGTTCTCGACCGGGACGAAGAGCCGGTCGCCGCCCTGGTAGATCACCTTGAGGCAGTCGTGCGGCGCGCCGCCGACGTCCAGCGCCATCAGGCCCTCGTAGCGGCCGATGCCGTGCTCGACGTGGACCACCAGATCGCTCTCCTGCAATGAGGAGACCTCGGTCAGGAAGTTTTCGGGGCGCCGGGCCCGGCGCGCCGGGCGGGCGATGCGCTCGCCCAGGATGTCCTGCTCGGTCAGCAGGGTGGCGTCCTCGGCGCGGAAGCCGCGCTCGACGCCCAGGGTGACCAGGGCGACGCTCTCGGGTGCTAGGGCCGCAGCTTCGGCCCAGCTGCCGACCGTCTCCAGGCCGGCCAGGCCGTGCTCTCGGAGCAGGGTGCCCAGGCGGTCGCGGGAGCCGTCGCTGAAGCCCCCGACCAGCACCCGCCGGCCCTTGCCCTGCTCGGCCCCGACATAGGCACGGACCGCATCGTACAGCCCCTCGCCGCCCTTGGTCCGGGCCTCGGCGAAATCCTGGCCCGAGCGGCCTCCAGCGCTGACCACGCCCTCGGCTTCCGGCGGCGCGGCGAAGGGCGAAAGCTGGCCGACCGCCCGGCCCTCCAGGCCCCGGCCCCAGTCCTCGGCCGAGAGATAGAGCCGCTCCGCCGGCAGGGGGTGATAGCCGCCTTCGCTCCCCGCCTCGCGGGTCATCTGCCGGGCCTCGTAGAAATCGGCAATGGTCTCCAGACGGGCGCCGCGAACCTCCTCGGCCTGGTGGTCCAGCAGGATCGGCGCGCCGCCGACCAGGTCGAAGAGCGTCTCCATCTCTTCGTAGAACAGCGGCAGCCAGTGCTCCTGCCCGGCGTAGCTGCGCCCGGCGCTGACCGCCTCGTAAAGCGGGTCGCCGTCCTTGGAGGTCCCGAAGTACTCGCGGTAGCCGGTGCGGAAGCGGGCGATGCTGGCGTCGTCGAGGATGATCTCCGAGACCGGCTTGAGGACCGCCTCGCCGCGGCTGCCGCTGCTGCGCTGGGACAGGGGGTCGAAAGCGCGGATGCTCTCGATCTCGTCGCCGAAGAAGTCCAGCCGCAGGGGCGTGGGATCGCCGGGCGCGAAGACGTCGACCAAGCCGCCGCGCAGGGCGTACTCCCCGGCCTCGCCGACCGTCTCGACCCTGAGGTAGCCGTTGTCCACCAGGAAGGCGACCAGGGCGTCCGGCGAGACCGCCGCGCCGGGAGAGAGACGCAGCAGGCGGCCTTCGAAGGCCTGGCGCGGCGGGATCCGCTGCAGCGCCGCGTTGACCGTGGTCAGCACGACCCTTGGGGTCTCCGTACCATTTTCAGCCATCAGTCGGGTCATCGCGTCCAGGCGCTGGGCCACGATGTCGCGGTGCGGCCCGACCCTGTCGTAGGGCAGGCAATCCCAGGCCGGGAAGCGGATCACCTCCAGCTCGGGCGCGAAGAAAGCCAGCAGCTCGGCCAGGCGCGCCAGGCGGGCGTCGTCCCGCGCGATCAGCATCACCCTGCCCTGCTCCCGCGCGGTGGCGGCAAGCAGGCGGGCGTCCTGGCCCTCGGGCGCGTCCGCGACGAGGAGGCGCCCGGGCCCGGAGAAGACGTTACCGGCCGGAGTCAAGGTTCGCCGCTGCGTGATCGAAGTTGAGGAGGAGTTGCATGACGGGGCTGTCGGCCTCGGCCGGCAGGGGTTCGCGGCCGCTGATCCAGCCCATGAGGTCGGGGTCGGGCAGCTCGAGGATAGCCTCGTAGAGGTCGAGCTGGTCCGAGTCGAAGCCTTCGAGGTGGGCGTCCGCAAAGCGGCCCATCAGAAGGTCGTTCTCCTTGGTGCCGCGGTGCCAGCTTCGAAAGCGCAGGCGCTTGCGACGGGTTTCCAGGTTTTCTGGTGTCATTCCTTGCTTCGCGGACTGAGGCCTTGTCGATCTCGGCTAGGATATAGAAGCTTTACCCCGGCTTGTCAGCGACCCTGAGATCCGCTGCAGCTGAAATGTTCGAGACCCGCGACCGAGGTCCGAGCGCTCGCCATTGGACAGGCTCAGGACGAGGCCAAGGGTCTGGCCGGCAACTCGCCGCTCCTCACCCTGAGCCTGTCGAAGGGTGAGGGCCGCAAGCTCGGTTGCAGAAGAGAGTGACCTGACCCGTGCGCCCGGAAGTCCTCTACCCGCTCTTCGCCCCGGTCACCAGCCTGCCGGGCGTCGGGCCGCGCCTGGCCAAGCTCTTCGAGCAGCTCGCCGGGCCGCACGTCCTCGACCTCTGCTGGCACCTGCCGAGCGCCCTGATCGACCGCCGCTACGCCCCAAAGGTCGCCGCCGCCGAGCCCGGTCGCATCGCTACCCTGACCGTGACCGTCGGCCAGCATCGGGTGCCCCACAATCCGCGCCAGCCCTACCGGGTCACCTGCCGGGACGAGACCGCCAGCCTGGACCTGGTGTTCTTCCACGCCAAGGCGGACTACCTGCAGAAGATCCTGCCCGAGGGCGAGACCCTGGTGATCTCGGGCAAGGTCGAGGTCTTCCACGACCGCCTGCAGATCGCCCACCCCGATCACATCACCAAGCCCGAGGAGCGCGGCAGCCTGCCCAAGGTCGAGCCGGTCTATCCCCTGACCGCGGGCCTCAGCCTCAAGACCGTCGGCAAGGCGGTGCGGGCCGCCCTGGCCGAGGCGCCCGAGCTGCCGGAATGGCTCGACACCGCCTACCGGGAGCGCCAGGGCTGGCCGGCCTGGCGGGAGGCCCTGCGCCGGGCCCACGCCCTGGAGGACGAGCGCGACCTCGTGCCCGAGGCCCCCGCCCGCGCCCGCCTGGCCTACGACGAGCTGCTGGCCAACCAGCTCGCCCTGGCGGTGGTCCGGGCCCGCCAGCGGCGCCAGCGCGGCACCCCGGTTGTCGGCGACGGCCGCCTGCGCGACAAGGTGATCGCCGCCCTGCCCTACGACCTCACCGGGTCCCAGCGGACCGCGCTGCAGGAGGTCGACGCCGACCTGGCGGCGCCGGTCCGGATGCTGCGCCTCCTCCAGGGCGACGTCGGCAGTGGCAAGACCATCGTCGCCCTGCTCGCCATTGTGGCGGCGGTCGAGGCCGACTACCAGGCGGTCCTCATGGCGCCGACCGAGATCCTGGCCCGCCAGCACCACGCCACCATCGCGCCCCTGGCCGAGGCGGCCGGGCTTGAGGTCTCACTGCTGACCGGCCGGGACAAGGGCAAGGCGCGGGAGGCGATCCTGGCCCGCCTGGCCGAGGGCTCGGTGCAGGTCGCGGTCGGCACCCACGCCCTCTTCCAGGACGACGTCGGCTTCAAGAACCTCGGCTTCGCGGTGATCGACGAGCAGCACCGCTTCGGCGTTCACCAGCGCATGCTGCTGGCCGAGAAGGGCCGCAACGTCGACGTCCTGGTCATGACCGCGACCCCGATCCCGCGCACCCTGATGCTGACCGCCTACGGCGACATGGATGTCTCGCGCCTGACCGAGAAGCCGGCCGGCCGCCAGCCGATCGACACCCGGGCCCTGCACCTGGAACGCCTCTCCGAGGTCGAGGATGCCGTCGCCCGGGCCCTCGACAAGGGCACCAAGGTCTACTGGGTCTGCCCCCTGGTCGAGGAGTCCGAGGCCGTCGACCTGGCCGCCGCCGAGGACCGCTTCGCCGCCCTGCAGCGCCGCTTCAGCACCCGCGCCGGCCTGGTTCACGGCCGCATGAAGGGGGCCGAGCGCGACCAGGTCATGGAGGCCTTCAAGTCCGGCGACCTTGACCTCTTGGTCGCGACCACGGTCATCGAGGTCGGGGTCGACGTGCCCGAGGCGACCGTCATGGTGATCGAGCACGCCGAGCGCTTCGGCCTGGCCCAGCTGCACCAGCTGCGCGGCCGCATCGGCCGTGGCGCGGCGCGCTCGACCTGCCTGCTGCTCTACCAGGCGCCCCTGGGCGAGGTCGCCCGCGCCCGCATCGAGATCCTGCGCGAGACCGACGACGGCTTCCGGATCGCCGAGGAGGACCTGCGCCTGCGCGGCGCCGGCGAATTGCTCGGCACCCGCCAGAGTGGCCTGCCCCAGTTCCGCCTCGCCGACCTGGAGGCCCACGCCGAGCTCCTCGCCGCCGCCCGCGACGACGCCACCCTGATCCTGGAGCGCGATCCCGAGCTCAAGGGTGACCGCGGCCAGGCGCTCAGGACGCTGCTGTATCTCTTCGAGCGGGACGCGGCGGTGCGGTATTTGCGGTCTGGGTAAGTTGGAAACCCGCTTGGCTGGTAAGCCCTGGCCGCGCGCAGACTGGAAATTCAATGCTGCCTGGTAGTAGCCTCGCGAGCGAAGCGTAGCCAAGCCTTGCGCACGCTCTGCGTGTCCATCGCTTCGACCTTTGCAGGGGCCAAACATGCAGATAGCAGGCCAAAGACGAACGACGGCTCTACTAGTAGCCCTTGGGCTCCTGGGCGGCCTTGCCTCCTGCGGTACTGCCCGCATCGGAGCCTGGAGTTCCGCGCAGGACCACTTTGCTGACGAAGAGTATAGGGAGGCTATCGCGGAATCGGAAAAGCTGCTTCGCTACGGGACCGCGTCTCCAGAGGAGCGCGCCAGCGTCTATCTGCTTCAGGCAAGAAGCCATGAAAAGCTCGGAGAGACCAACGAAGCTGTGGGCCTCTACAAATATGTCTACGATACCTTCCCGGACACGCCGCAGAGCTACCAGGCCAAGGAGGCAATCGCTGCATTTGAGCGGAAACAAGCCGCCAGCCCGCCGCCGCTCTCCAGCGAAGATGAACCCGAGGAGTAGCAGCGGTTTTCCTGATCGAAGCCGCCCGCAGCGGTCAGGTCATCAGCAGCAGGAAGAGATAGCGGGATGAACCAGGATCAGGAAAAGACGATCCGCATCGCGCGGCAGATCTTCGAGGCGAACCGAGCGCGAGAGCGGTTCCGGCCGTTGCGCGGCGAGGATGCGCCGGAGTCGCTGGAAGAGGCCTACTTGATCCAGGACGAGGTCCATCGGCTCTTCGAGACCG
>JASJAL010000192.1 GCA_030067055.1 Kiloniellales bacterium
CGCGTTCCAGGAGGCCGCCCAGGATCCGGTCCGAGCGGGCGCGGTCGCTGCCGCCGGCGCCATAGGTGAGTGACACGAATGCGGGCCTCAGCCCGCCGAGCTTCTCCAGCGCCTGCCAGAAGCCGGGTTCGGCCTCCGGCTTCTGCGGCGGGAAGAACTCCAGAGAGATGCGGGGTCGGTCGGTCATCTGCGTGGTCCTAGCCGGCGGCCCGGGCGGGATCTTGCAGCGCCGCATCATTGGCTGGGCGCCGCGCGGCCCAGAGCACCACCGTGATCGCACCACCCTCCAGCCGCCGGGTCGTCTCGGCGACCAGGCCAAGATGAGCAAAGTGGTTCTGGATGGTCTCCTCCGAGAAGCCGAGCCAGCGGTGGGCGTGCTCCTCGCGCAGCTGCAAGTGCTCGTGCGGGGCAAAATCGATGACCACCAGCTTGCCGCCGGGCCGCAGGACGCGCGCCGCCTCGGCCAGAGCGTCTTCGGGCCGCTCGGCGTAGTGCAGAGCCATGTGCAGGGTCACGGCGTCGAAGCCTTCGGCCCGGAAGGGCAGTTGCTTCATGTCGGCCTGACGGACCTGGCAGTGCCTCAGGCCGTCGCGGAAGAGGTTGGACCGCGCCACCTTCAGCATGTCCAGCGAGCGATCGACCCCGATGCCGCTGCTCAGGCGGTTGCTCAGCAGCTTCAGGACGTGGCCCGTGCCGGTCCCGATATCGAGCAGGTCACCGATCGTCTCTCCCGCGAAGGCCTCGCTCAGCGCTGCATCGACTTCTGCCTCGTCGACGTGAAGGGCGCGAATCTGCGACCAGTTGGCCGCGTTGCGGCGGAAGTAAGCCGCCGCCTGGACCTCATAGGTCTGCTTGACCGCCTGCAGTCGTTCCAAGTCCAGGGCATGGGCCGAATCCTCGGCCGGGATCAGGTCGACGATCAGCCGCGCCAGTTCGGCGTTGGGGGCCAGCCGATAGTAGGCCCAGTTGCCCTCCTGGTTCCGCTCCAGGAGACCGGCCTCCACCAGCAACTTCAGGTGTCGGGACACCCGGGGCTGGCTCTGGCCGAGGATCTCGACCAGCTCGGTCACCGTCAGGTCACCGTGCGCGCAGAGGCCCAGAATCCGGAGACGGGTCCCTTCGGCGGCGGCGCGCAGGCCTTGGAGCAGCTGTTCCATCGCAGACCAGATCTGAGGCTTCTATATAAGGATATCTTGATGTAGTGATCTCATAAGCCGCACGACCTGTCAAGGGCGCTTGGAGGGACACTTGAGCTGCCGCGGCCGCGGCATCGGCCCGTCGAGCCTGGCCCGGGGCCGTTTTCTGGAAAGTTCGGGGACTGGTTGGGAAGCCGCTCTGAACCCGGTCATCAAGGCGGGCTACCCTTGTGCCAGGACCTCACGCCTTCTGCGATCCGGGTCCCTTTCGGCTTGAATAGTCGGTCGTAACTCTATGTAACACTTTGTGATCTTGAGCTTGAGGGATATTCCCATTAGGCCTTGCGTAAGATCGACTGAGAGGCCAAGTTGCTCATCCGGTGACAAAAGAGGGTCGCCGCCGCTTAGGCTTGGGACGTGGCCTCGAAGACCATCAGATCACGTCATGCGCAGGACCAAGATGGTTAAGCTCAAGATCGCCAAGTCCGATATCGCCGCCGGCCTGCTTCTGGTCTTGGGCACGCTTCTGTCCGCGCCGCCGGCCAAGGCGTCGAACTCGGGATTGACGGCGAACTTCGAGCTCTACATGGGCGGATTTCAGGTTGCCAAGGCTGACATCGAGCTCGGCCTCTACGATGACTGCTTCGACCTTCGCCTGGCGGCCGAGCCTTATGGCATCGTCTCCTACCTGTCCTCCTTCAAGCTGGTTTCCTGGGCTGATGGCTGTCGCAAGGCTGCGGGCGTGGTGCCGGCAAGCTACAGCGTCGATTATTTCAAGGATGGTCGGAAGAAGCGTTGGGTTCGGGTCGACTACAACGGCGCCGAAAGTCCCTTGATCCGGGCCGAGCCGGCTCCCGAGAATGACAACCGGGACCCAGTTCCCTTTGGCTTGCGCGACGGATCGCTGGACCCTTTGAGCGCGGTCTTCGCGATCATCGAGACCATCACTCGCGAGGGGCATTGCAAGGGCGAGCGGCCGGTCTATGACGGCCGCCGGCTGTTCCGCGTAGAGCTCAGCCACGTCGGTTCGGCAGAACTGCCGCAGTCCGACTACGCGGCCTACGCCGGGACGGCGATCGAGTGCCTGGTCCGGATCGAGAAGGTCGCCGGTTTCAAAAAGAGCGAAATCCGCAAGAGGCACTTCCCCGAAAAGGTGCGGGTCTATCTCGCCGAAGCGGTCGCCGGCGCGCCCCTGTTGCCGGTGCGCTTGGAGGCCGACTATCGCTTCGGGCAAATCCGGGTCCATGCCGCCAAGATCGTGCCCTGGGCCGAGCCGACCAAGGAAACCTTTGCGCGCTGAACCCAGGCGCGGTCTCGCTCTTGGATGCTAGGCTTTGGCGGATCGCGGGCCGTTGCCCTCTGACTCGGAGACCGGACTAAGGCCTGTGGACATTCAGAGTCACGGAGGGGATTCCCTTGAGCGGCGGAATTTGATTCAAGGTTGAAAACTGGAGGTCAGCCTTGGATCGAAGAGTTTTGAGCGATACGCAGTGGGAGCGGATTGCGCCACTGCTGCCGGGCAAGCCCGGCGACCCCGGCCGCTCGGGGCGCGACAATCGCCGGTTTCTCGAGGCGGTGTTCTGGATTGTCCGGACCGGCTCGCCCTGGCGCGATCTGCATGCGCAGTTCGGGTGTTGGAACTCGATCTTCCGGCGCTTCCGACGATGGGCCGACAAGGGCGTGTTCGAGCGCGTGTTCACAAGCCTATCGGGAGATCCGGACTTCGAATACGCAATCATCGACGGCACCATCGTCCGGGTCCATCAGCACGGCAGCGGCGCAAAAGGGGGACTCAAAATCAGGCCATCGGCCGGTCGCGCGGCGGTCTGACCACCAAGATCGTGGCGTTGGTCGATGCCTTGGGCAATCTCACCCGCTTCCTGCTGCTGCCGGGCCAACGCCACGACAGCGTCGGCGTCGCACCTCTGATCGCGGACATCGAGTTCGGCGCCCTCCTGGCCGACAAGGCCTTCGACAACGATTGGCTGCGCGCGGAATTGGACACCAGAGGGGCGGCCGCCGTGATCCCGCCCAAGGCCGATCGGGCGCGCCACATTGCCTGCGACTTCGCCATGTACCAATGGCGCCACCAGGTCGAGAACCTCTTCTGCAATCTCAAAGAATTCCGCCGCATCGCAACACGGTACGACAAGACCGACACAAGCTTCGCCGCCATGATCCATCTGGTCGGCTCCTATCTCGCACTCAAATGAATGTCCACAGGCCTTAGCGCGTCGGGCTATTAATCGTGGGCATATTCGGCAGCGTTGAAGAAGTTCCAGCATTCTTGATCTTGGAAGAGGCTGCAGATGTCGCCGACGGTCTTCCAGAGGGCCTCGATGGTTCTGGCCTCGGCCTTTCTAAGAAGCGCTTTGAGCTTTGCGAAGGCCATCTCGATGGGGTTGAGATCGGGTGAGTAGGGCGGCAGGAAGAGGAACCAGGCGCCTTTGTCTTTGAGGTGCTGGCTTGCCTTGGGGCTCTTGTGGCTGGAGAGGTTGTCGAGGATGACGACATCGCCCGGCTTGAGGGCTGGAGCGAGCTGGGTCTCGATGTAGCACTCGAAGGCGGCCCGGTGGATCGGGCCGTTGAGCAGCCAAGGGGCTGTCAGGCCATCGCATCTGAGGCCGGCGATGAAGGTCTGGGTGCGCCAATGGCCGAAGGGCGCCGTCGCCCGCAGGCGCTGGCCACGGCGCGCGCGGCCGCGCTGGCGGGTCATCTTGGTGGTCGTCGAGGTCTCGTCGAGAAAGACCAAGCGATGAGGCTCGAGCCGCATGCGGGCTTGGCGATGGGCCCTCCAGAGCCGGCGCTTACGCCTGACCTCGGGGCGTTCGCTCTCCTGGGCCAGCAGAGATTTTTTTATATGTCAGGCCCTGCCGGCGCAGAAAGCGCGAGAGCGAGCCCGGGTGGGCGACCACGCCATGCTCGCCCTGCAGGGCGGCCGCCAGTTCCGGCATGGTGATGTCCGGCCGCGCCGCCACGCAAGACACAAGGAAGTCCCGATAGGGCGCCAGCTTGCCGCTGCCGGGCGGCCGGCCCTGCCGCGCCGGGCGCGCCGAGCCCGTCGTCTCGACCCGCTCAGCCAGCTTCACCGCAAAGCTGGGGCTCACATCGAAATGACGCGCCGCCGCGCGACGCGAATGACCGGCCGCGATCAAGCCGTAAACCCGCTCGCGCAAATCCAAGGAATAGCTCTTGCCCATGATCCACCTCCAAGGAGGGTGAATCACACTTCGCCCCAAAAGGGAATCCCCTAACGATTCCCACTTAAGGCGCGACGCCCTAGCGCGCGTCCCGATCAGACGCTTTCGCGTCTGGCCAGGAGGTGTGCGCTAATGCTCAGACGTGAAGGCGTCACTTCCGGCCAGATCGATCGCAAAGCGATCCGATCTGATCGGATACCGCCCTAGTCCTCGCCCTGCAGGCCGCGGCGCGAGATCCGGATGTCGCGGTGAACGTAGACCGACATCAGGATGCCGAGGCTGCACATCACCGCCAGCAGAGCGGTGCCGCCGTAGGAGATCAGCGGCAGCGGCACGCCGACCACCGGGATCAGGCCGGTGACCATGGCGACGTTGATGAAAACGTAGAGGAAGACGTGGCAGGTGATCCCCAGGGCCAGCAGACGGCCGAAGTGGTTGCGGGCCCGGAGCGAGATCGCCAGGCCGTAGGCCAGGACCACCAGGAACAGGCCGAGCACGGCGAGGGCGCCGACCAGGCCGAACTCCTCGGCGAGCATGGTGAAGATGAAGTCGGTATGCTTCTCCGGGAGGAAGTTCAGGTAGCTCTGCGAACCCTGCAGGAAGCCCCGGCCGCCCATGCCGCCCGAGCCCAGCGCGATCTTGGACTGCAGGATGTGGTAGCCGGCGCCCAGGGGATCGCGCTCCGGATCGAGGAAGGTCTTGATACGGGCGCGCTGGTATTCGTGCAGGAACTGCCAGGCGATCGGGATCGCCGAAAGGCCCCCGACCAGGACCACGGCGAATTTCCAGAGCCGGACGCCGGCGGAGAAGAACAGCGCACCGCCGATCAGGATCAGAACCCCGGCGGTGCCCAGGTCGGGCTGCTTGAGCACCAGACCGGCCGCGGCGAAGATCAACAGCAAGGGCAGAAGAAGAAAGTGCGGGCGCCCGACGTCCTCCTGGCTGAGGCCGTGGAAATAGCGGGCCAGGGCGAGGATCAAGGCCACCTTCATGATCTCGGAGGGCTGGATCTGGACGAAGCCCAGGTCGAGCCAGCGCTGGGCGCCCATGCCGATCGAGCCACCCAGTTCGACCGCGAGGAGCATGGCCAGTGTCGCGAAATAGATCAGGTAGGCGTAGCGGAACCAGACCCGGATATCGACCAGCGCCAGAGCGAGCATCAGCAGCAGGCCGGCGAAGAGCCGGATCAGCTGGCGCGAGGCCCAGGGGTCCATGCTGCCCTGGGCGGCCGAGTAGAGCATGACCACGCCCACCGCGCCGATCACGGCGACGGTCAGCACCAGACCCCAGTTTACCTGCAGGATCTTCTGACCCAAGCTCAGGTCGACATTGCGCCGGAAGCTGGAGTACCCGAGGGCCATCGCGCTAGCCGCTCTTCTCTTTGGGCTTTTGCACCGGTACCGGGGCGTCGGCGACGTCCGGGGTGACCAGACCGGCCGGGTTACGCTTCTGAGTTTCCAGCAAGATGTCCTTGGCGATCGGCGCCGCGGTCTTGGATCCGCCGCCCCCGTGCTCGACCACGATGGCGCAGGCGTACTGAGGCTTGTGAACCGGCGCGAAGCTGA
>JASJAL010000193.1 GCA_030067055.1 Kiloniellales bacterium
GGAATGCGCCGTCGTCGCCTGGCGCTTGACCTCGGTCCAGCGCTCCCGGTTGCAGGCCAGCCGCAGGCCGCCGTTGCGCTTCCAGCCGGTCGCCTGACCGGTCTCGGCCTCGAGCCGGTCGTAGAGCGCAACGGAGTAGCCGAGCAACTGGGTAATGTTGGCGTTGCTGCGCAGCTGGCCGACCAGGCCGGCGGCGTGAAAGGTGCTGCCCGAGGTCAGCTTGGCACGCTCCAGGACGACGGTCTCGTCCCAACCGAGCTGGCCGAGATGGCAGGCGGTGGAGCAGCCGACGATGCCGCCGCCGATGACCACGGCCTTTGCCTCCTTGGGAAAGTCACCGGTCATCCCTGCTCCTTGCGGAAGCCTGCGAGGGCCGTGTGGAAGCCCGCCAGGTTCTCCGCCGTGTAACCTGCGTAGTCGAAGTCGAGGTCTGAATGGATCTCGGAGACCATGCTCCAGAGGGTCTCGCGCAGCAGCGAGGCGCACTTCATCGCGCTATATCGCCGCCGCAGTTCGTCCGTCACCGGCGCCTCGAAGTAGGTCTCCAGCAGCCAGTCCTCCTGTTCGGGGCTAAGACCGTTGTTCGAGGCGAGTCCACCGAGATCGAAGAGCGGCGAATTGAAGCCGGCGTAGTCCCAGTCGATCAGCCAGACCCGGGTGCCGTCGTCGATGAAGTTGGCGGCCAGGAGGTCGTTGTGGCCGTAGACCAGGTCGATGGGCCCGACGGCCGCCTCCAGGGCCTCGGCCGCGGCCAGCAGCTCCGGCAGCTTGTCGAGGTGCGAGCTATTGCCCTCCTTCAGGGTCGCGGCGTAATCGCGCAGGACGTGGAAGACCCAGAAGATCAAAGCCGGCCCGCGCAGGTGCTTGGGGATCTCGCGGTGGCAGTCGCGGACCAGGGGCAGGATGCGTTCCAGGGTGCCCTGATCGCGGACATCCTCGGCCGCGAGCGTGCGCCCTTCGACGAAGCGCAGCACCAGGGCGCCGGGCTCGGCATGCACCACCTCGGGCGAGATGCCGGCCGCAAAGGCCGCGAGGCTCGCGGCCAGCTCGTTGAAGCGCAGCACCTGGTGGACCAGGATGTCGTTGCCGACGCGCACGACGTACTTCTCGCCGCCGTCCTCGACCACGAAGTTGACGTTGGTGATGCCGCCGCCCAGGGGCTGCGGATCGACTTCGCCTTTCCAGAGGCCCAGCCCCGCTGCGAAGCTCTTTGCGTCGGTCACTCCTTCACCTCCCCTCAGGCAAGACCCAGCCGCCGCTTGGCGCGGCGCGCACCGGCAGAGATCAGGCGGTCGGCAATGATCGCGATGAAAGCGACCGACAGCCCGGCAACGATGCCGCGGCCGGTGTCGGCCTTGGTCAAAGCGATGTAGACCTCCTGCCCCAGGTCGCGGGTTCCGACCAGGGCCGTGATGACCAGCATCGAAAGCGCCAGCATGATGGTCTGGTTGAGCCCCAGCATGATCTCCGGCAGGGCCAGGGGCAGCTTGACCTTCCACAGCAGCTGGCGGCGCGTGCAGCCGGCGACGACGCCGGCCTCGATCAGCTGGGGGTCCAGCTCGCGGATGCCGTGCGCGGTGTAGCGCACCGCCGGCGCCAGGGCGTAGAGGATGACCGCGATCATGGCCGAGAAGTCGCCGACCCGGAACAGCATGACCACCGGGATCAGGTAAACGAAACTGGGCAGGGTCTGCAGCGTGTCGATGAAGCCACCGATGATCCGGCCAGCCCTTTCGTTCTGCGCGGCGAGGATGCCCAGCGGAATGCCGAGCAGGCCGGCGATCACCACCGAGACGCCGCAGAGGTAGACCGTGATCATGGCCTTGGGCCAAAGCCCGTTGGCGACGATGAAGAAGGCCAGCAGGACCGTAAGGGCAGCCAGCTTCCAGCGCCCGAGCTGCCAGCCGGCCACGCCCAGCAGCAGGATCACCCAGGGCCAGGGCAGGCCCAGCAGGAAGCGCTTCACCGGCACCAGGAAGGTGACCAGCATGAAGGTCTTGATCGCCTCCAGCTCGTCGAAGAAATTGACATTGATGCTGCGGACCAGGCCTTCCCAGAAGGCGCCCGTCGTCACCTGGGCCTGCGCGGGATAACTCTGCAGCGCCGGTGCCACGAGGCCGGCAAGGCCGCTGCCGAGAATCACCAGGATGACGGTCGCGCTCCAGGGATGGCGCCGAAGGACGTTCGGCGGCCGCTCCTCGTGAACAGGCGGCGGGCGCTGTGCGAAGGCCTGGCTCAAGCGGTCGAGCGCGATGGCCAGCACCACGATGGCGACCCCCGCCTCCAGCCCTGCGCCGATGTCGAGGCGCCGGAGCGAGGCGAGCACGTCGTAGCCCAGGCCGCCGGCGCCGATCATCGAGGCGATGATCACCATGTTGAGCGACAGCATGATGACCTGGTTGACGCCGACCATGAGTCCCGGCTTGGCGGCGGGCACCAGGACCTTCCATGTCATCTGGCGGCGGCTGCAACCGGCCATGCGGCCGAAGTCCTTGATTTCCTCCGGCACCGACTTGAGCGCCAGCATGGTGACCCGGACCATGGGCGGCATGGCATAGATGATGGTGGCGACCAGGGCCGCCACCGGGCCGAAGCCGAAGAGGAAGAGGATCGGCACCAGGTAGGCAAAGATCGGCACGGTCTGCATCAGATCGAGAACCGGCGTGATGGCGCGCTCGAACCAGGGCCAGCGATATCCGGCGATTCCGAGAAACAGTCCGCCCGCGACGCCGAAGGGCACGGCGATGACGATGGAGGAGAGCGTCACCATGGCGCTGTCCCACTGGCCGAAAATGGCCAGGTAGCCGAAGCAGAGCCCGACGAAGGCGGCCAGACGCCAGTCGCGCGCGTAGTGCCCCATCGCAACCACCACTGCGATGACTCCGATCCAGGACAACGGCGGCAGGACCTGCACCGCATCCGAACCCAGGCCCTGGAGAAATCCGGTGGCGAAGAGGCTGACCGCCAGCTCGTAAGGCCGCTCGATCAGCCAGGCCAGGCCGCGCGTCAGCTCGGTGAAGGTGAAGAGCCCGAAGCTCGCCTCCTCGATCAGCCAGTCCATGAAGGCCGAGATGTCCCGCTTGAGCGAGAGCCGCCAGCCCGCCGGATACTTCATCGCCCAGCGCGCGCCCAGCGCCGTGGTCCAGGTCTTGCCGTAGGCGGCCAGGACGAAGGAGGCGACCAGCGCCAGCAACCAGAAGCCGCCGACCGGGCCGATCCGCGGAAAGGCCGGGCTCAGTTGAGCGAGACCGGGTTGCGGCGAGGCGCTCATGACCTTCCACTCCGCCCGACCAAGACATCGACCACGGCGGCGCGCCCGATGCTGCCGATTCGCTTCCCGGCATCGTCCAGCACGGCGTGTGGCCGCTCGGCCGCCTCCACCCGATCGGCGATGTCGGCGATGCGTTCGGTGACCACGACCTCGCCTGCGGTCTCGCCGGTCGCCTCGCCGGCGGTCATGACCGAGCCCACGGTCAGGACCTTGGCGCGCGGGATATCTCGGGTGAATTCGGCCACGTAGTCGGTGCTCGGCGCGATCACCAGCTCCTCCGGCGTCCCGGTCTGGATGATCTCGCCGTCCTTCATGATGGCGATGCGGTCGGCCAGGCGGATGGCCTCGTCGAAGTCGTGGGTGATGAAGACGATGGTCTTGTGCAGCATGTTCTGCAGGCGCAGGAACTCGTCCTGCATCTCGCGCCGGATCAGGGGATCGAGCGCAGAGAAGGGCTCGTCCAGGAACCAGAGCTCCGGCTCGACTGCCAGCGAGCGGGCGATGCCGACGCGCTGCTGCTGGCCGCCCGAAAGCTCGCGCGGGTAGTAGCCCTCGCGCCCGGCCAAGCCGACCAGCTCGACCACCTCGCGGGCCCGGGCCTCGCGCTCGGCCCGCGCCTGGCCCTGCACCTCCAGGGGAAAGGCGACGTTGCCGAGCACGGTGAGATGCGGCAGCAGCGCAAAGTGCTGGAAGACCATGCCCATCTTGTGGCGCCGCAGCTCGATCATCTCGCGCTCGCCGGCGCGCAGCAGGTCCTGTCCGTCGAACAGAACCTCACCGGCAGTCGGTTCGATCAGGCGCGACAAGCAGCGCACCAGGGTCGATTTGCCGGAGCCCGAGAGCCCCATGATGACGAAGATCTCGCCCTGGCGCACGTCGAGGTGGGCATCGCGCACGGCCTGGATCAGGCCCGCCGCCGCGACCGCCTCGCGCGTCGGCGCGCCCTCGTGGTCGCGCAGCAAGGCCTCGGCGCCGGGACCGAAGAGCTTCCAGACGCCCCGGCAGGCAAGTTTGACGGGCCTTTCGGTCAAGTGCGCCCCCCGGATCCGGCGCCTAGTGTATCGCGGGACGCTCGGGCGGACAGGTCTCCCGCAACCTGCCCGCCCAGGCCCCTCATCTCTGGGCGAAGGCCGGCGGCCTACTCGATCCAGCCGCGCCAGCGGGCCTCGTTCTTCGCAACCCAGTCGGCGACGACGTCGTCAACCGAACCGCCCTCGAGGTCGACCTTCACGATCATGGCGGCCATCTCGTCGTTGCTGACGTTGAAGCCCTTGATCGCCTTGTAGGCGGTCGGCCAGCTGTCCTTCACGCCGACCCAGGCGACCTTCCAGATCGGCCCGCGCGGCTTGCCGCAGTCATGGGCCAGGTCGGGATTGCTGCCCCAGGCCGGGTCCTGGTAGCACTCCGCCGTGTAGGCCGGGAAGTCGACCCACTCGCCCTCGAACTTGGCCGGCGCCCAGTGCGGCGCATAGACCCAGAGCAGGATCGGCGCCTTGCGCTGATAGGCCGATTCCAGCTCGGCGAAAAGCGCCGCATCGGTGCCGGCGTGCACGACCTCGTAGTCCAGCTCCAGCGCCTCGGCGCGCTCGTCGTCGAAGCCGCCCCAAGTGACCGGGCCGCCGAGATAGCGGCCGCGCGGCGCGGTCTCAGGGGTCGAGAAGGCCTCGGCGCAGTCGTTCAGCGCCTCCCAATTCGGCAGACCCGGGCATTTCTCCTTCATGTAGGCCGGATACCACCACTCCTCGATGGCCTGCATGCCGGTCTCGCCCAGGTTCTCGACCTTGCCGGTCGCCGTGGCCTCGTCCATGGCGTCGCGGCCGGTGGTCTCCCAGATCTCCATGGCGACGTGCAGGTCGCCGCTCTTCAGGCCGGCGAACTGGGCGATGTAGTCGGCCTGGACGTACTCGACGTTGAGCCCGGCCTTCTTCAGGACCTCGCCCATCATCTTGGTGGTGATCAGCTGCCCGGTCCAATCGTGCAGGGTCAGCTTGATCGGGTCCTTGGAGTCCGCCGCCATTGCCGGCCCGGACAGCACCAGCCCGGCCAAGGCGAGCAAGCCCAGAGCCCCGGCCGTCAGTCCTTGTCGCGTCATCTCAGAACACTCCCCGTTTGCCTCGTTCTTTTCGCCACCCGGCGCCGGCATTGCAGGCTGCCCGGAGGGCCATTTCGCTTCTCGGAGATGATCCGTGGAAAATCCACAGAAAGTCAAGGAGATCGCCCATATTTCTGTGAGTTTATGTGGTTTTTCTTGGCCCCACCGCCGACCGGAGGCTAGGCTGGCCGAGACATGAGCGAGATCTATCCCACGCGGCGGCAGTCCGAGATCCTCAGCGCGGTGCGACTCCGGCAGGCCTGCTCGATCGGCGAGCTGGCCGAAAGCCTGGGCGTCTCCGAGGAGACCATCCGGCGCAACGTGAAGCCGCTCGCGGCGCAGGGATTGGTAAGGCGGGTGCACGGCGGCATCACACTGCCGGAGACCTTCCAGGAGCCGCCCTTCCAGCGCCGCATGCAGGCCAACAATGCGGCCAAGCAGCGCATCGCCCGCAAGGTCGCGTCCCTGGTGCAGAACGGCGACAGCGTGATGCTGGATTGCGGATCGACCACCACCTTCGTGGCCCAGGCCC
>JASJAL010000023.1 GCA_030067055.1 Kiloniellales bacterium
GGCGCAGCCCTGGGTGTAGATGTACTCGGCGATCGGGGTCGAGCCGACGAAACCGATGGCCTTGATGTCCGGATCCTCGAGGATCGCGTCGACCGCCTCCTTGTCGCCGTTGACCACGTTGAGCACGCCTTCCGGCAGCCCGGCCTCGATCATCAGCTCGGCGAGGCGCAGCGGCACCGAGGGGTCCCGCTCGCTGGGCTTAAGGATGAAGGCATTGCCCACCGCCAGCGCCGGGGCGAACTTCCACATCGGGATCATGGCCGGGAAGTTGAAGGGCGTGATGCCGGCGACGACGCCCAGCGGCTGGCGCAGGGAGTAAATGTCGATCCCCGGCCCGGCGTTGTCGGTGAACTCGCCCTTCATGAGGTGCGGGATGCCGCAGGCGAACTCGACGACCTCGAGGCCGCGCTGGATGTCGCCGCGGGCGTCGGGAATGGTCTTGCCGTGCTCGCGCGCCAGGAGTTCGGCAAGCGTCTCGAACTCGTTCTGGACCAGCTGCAGGAACTTGAACATGACCCGGGCCCGGCGCTGCGGGTTCCAGGCGGCCCAGGCCGGCTGCACCGCGAGGGCGTTCTCGATCGCGGCGCGGACCTCGGCCTTGGAGGCCAGCGGAACCTTGGCCGAGACCTCGCCGGTCATCGGCGTGAAGACGTCGCCGAAGCGGCCGGAGGTCCCCTGGACCTTCTCGCCGCCGATGAAATGATGCAGTTCCGTCGTCATGCCCTTCGCTCCCGCTGACCTGTTCTGTTTTGGCGCCAGAGCATAGAATCTCCGACCCCCATGATCCAGGGGACTCAGAAGCGGAAGGCTGCAGTTCGATGCGTTCACTCGATAGTGCCGGCGGCCAGATCGGGCTTGTCGATCTGAAGGGACAGCCCGGGGCCTATCTGGTCGTCGTCCGGCTCGACTGCCGTCTCGACCTGGAGCTGTCCGGTCGAAGCTGCAGCCTGGACGCCGGAACCTATGCCTATTGCGGCAGCGCTCGGGGACCGGGTGGCTTGGCCGCCCGACTGGCCCGCCACCTGCGCCTCGAGAAGAAAGCGCATTGGCACATCGATCGCCTGACCGCCGCCGGCCGGATCGTCGCCGTCTACGCCCGCCCCGGCGGCTCGGAATGCGCCCTGTTCGAGGTCCTGCAGCGGCTTCCCAACACGAGGACTCCCCTGCCCGGCTTTGGCAGCAGCGATTGCCGCCGCTGCCCGGCCCACCTGGTCCAGGTTCCGACCGGCTTCGAGGCGCCGACCCGGGTCGGCCTGATACGGATCGAGCAAGAAAGTTAGAGGGATCTTGAATTTCGAATTGACGTGTAGTATATACTACACATGACACACTTCGGCGAATACATCCGAAGGCGTCGCGAGGATCTCCGCGAGGAGGATCGCAGATACTCCCTGCGCCAGGTCGCGCAGAGGATCGGCATCGAGCCCGCCTATCTGAGCAAGATCGAGAGGGGCGAGCTCCAGCCGCCATCGGAGGCGACGACCCTGCGGCTCGCCGCGGACCTGGGCGAGGATCCGGACGTGCTCCTGGCCATGGCCGGGAAGGTGTCGAGCGACCTGCAGGAGATCATCCGGCGGCGGCCTCGCCTCTTCGCCGATTTGATCCGGCAGCTCAAACAAGCCCCCGACCAGGCGATCCTGAGGGTCGTGCGCGAGGTCCGGGACGGCGATTGGTAACGAGGAGGATGCGCCCATGATCACGCTCGAATCCGACCGGCTGGTTTTCCGCTTTCCCGAGGTTCACGAAGAAGCTGCCTGTGCGATCGAATTCCAACGCACCTTGCGCATCCCTGACGACGAACGGGCCTATCCCCTTCCGCCAGGGCTCGGCCGCTTTCCCCTACGTCACATCGACGACCATGCAGAACAAGTCCCCGGCGGCTGGCTCAAGCGCGGCGGCGTGATCATGCCGATGCACCAGTCCGAAGCGATGTGGCTGATGTTCTGGTCCCTGCCCGAGGCCCTCTTGGAATACCCTTGCGCCATCAAGATCGCCACCGGCAAGGTCAGCGCGATCACAGGCGAGTCTTGGGTCCAGGGCCTGATCCGCGATCCGCAGGATTACGTCGTGGTCCCGGACCAGCCCTGGCTGGACGGCTATTGCGTCGAGAAGGGCGTGATCCGGCAGTTCGTCGCCATGCCGCTCGGCGAAGGCTATTCGGCCGAGGAGCAAATCACCGGCGCCGGCGAGCACGGCGGCCTCCAATTTCTCGTCTATCCCATGAAGGCCGAGCGTTACGAGGCACTGAAGCGAGCCCAGTCCAGGGTGCACCAGAGCACGATTTGCGAGAGCTTGAGCGCGGGTGAAGTAGGGGACGCCATGGGCCTCGCACCGGGCGGACGCATGAGTCAGGAAATCTACGGCGACCCCTATGACCTCGATGCCTGGGATCTGCGCCATGCCAGTCGCTGCTTCGTGACCATCGCCAATTCCCTGGCTTGGTTCGCAGTCACGGGCGAGAGGCCGCCGACCAGGCCGCCACTGGCTGCCGACTACACTGCGGCCGGACTGCCCTGGTTCGACTACTACGGCGGGGACGTCAAAGCGATCAAGGGCGCCAAGGCTCTAGCTAAGCTGAAATCCGTCAAGGAGATCGGCCAGCAGAAGGGCGAAGCCCCGCTCCCGGAGAACCAGTCGGTCGAGGTGACCAAGATCGTCAACCTCGGCCCGAGGAAGAAAAAGGTGCAATTGGTCAGGGAAGCCGAAATCTGACCGGAACCTGCAAGACCGGCCTCACAAGGGGTTGCGGAGGCCCAGTCCGCCGCCCCTGAGGCCGTCCTCGCGCACGGTGATCAGGAACCGCGGCAGGTCGCCGGACCTGCGCCGGTTCCCCTGCTGGGAGACGCGACCCAGCTCGATCGGGGTCAGGCGTCGCGGCTCGTTGACCGCCATTCCGGTCTGGTCGCGGGCGAAGAGCATCTCGGGGAAGCGCAGAGCATCGAAGGTGTCGGAGGGATGCTGCCAGCCGCCGAAGACGAAATTGCCGTCGACGCAGCCGACCACCGCCCAGTAGAACGCCTTCGAGTTCAGCTGCAGGCCAACCTCGGGTCGACCGGGAAATCCGGCCTCCGCCAGAGCCCCTCGAAGCTGGTCCATGTCCTGGGCGCTCAGAAGGGCCTCGGCGGTCTGCCAGCGCCAGGGGGCGAGAAAGTCGGTCGATCGGATCTCGGAGATCGTCGCCCGGCCCCTGGCCCGCGCCGTCAAGAAACCGGTGCCGGTCGTATCGCCTTGGATCTCGTAGGTCCGGCGCTGTTCGTCGAAACGGGCGTTGAAGACGAAGCGATATCTCTCGGGGCTCCCGGCCGCGCAGGCCGTCCGGATGTCGTCGCCGCTGACGTAGCTGATCCAGGTGAACCTTCCGGCCACCGGCGAATCGGTCTCCCCCTCGGAGGCGCAGCCGGCCAGCAACAGGCCGGAGAGAAGACCCGCGATCGCCGCCCCGACCTGGGATCGACACCCGACGCCGAAGCTCAGGCAGCTCAGCGAATCTCGAAGCCCCGCCGTCGATGTCATCCCCTGCTCCGATCCGTCTGGTCCCGCAAAGCTCTAGAAGCGGAAAAGGGTGAATCTGGCGGCATCGTCGATTTCGACCCGACGGAGACGCCGGTCGCGGTCGAGATCGGCGTTGCTGTAGATCCTTCTCCGCCCGTTGCGGAACTCCTCAGCACTGACCTTCTCATCCCGGTTGATATCGATAGACAATTGGGCCCAGTCGATCGCGCCAAACTCTTTCTCATCGACCTGCCCGTCACCATCGGCGTCACCGAGCGCGATGATGATCGGGGCTTCGCGGCCGTCGATCAAGCCGTCGTCATCGAAGTCGAAGATCTCGAAACCCCGCGCCAGCTCCGCCGAGCTCAACTGTCCATCCCCGTCAGCATCGATCTCCTCGAAGAGCCGGAAACTGGCCTGATCCCATTCCGACGGGCTGACCACTCCGTCGTTGTTGGTGTCCGCCCGGTCAAAGGCCGTCGCGTCACCGTCCGTTGTCGGTGCCGAACTGCAGGCACCGATGAAAAGCAGTAGGGCCGAGCACAGCCCGAGCATCGGCCGAAGGATCGCGTGGCAAGGCAGCATCGCAGGAGTCCTGACTGGAGCGGAAGGACGCATCTGATCGCTGGAGTTTCCCACGAACAGAGGGCCGGTCAAGCGATCCGAGATGCGGAATCTCGCCCAGGTCGGCTGCGAGTCCGAGGCTGGGCTCGCGGCGCCGCCATTCGCTGCGGAAATTGAAGGGTCAGGCAGCGGAGCTCTGCGGGACCTGACGCAGGCGGCTGACCAGGGCCTCGAAATCCGCCAGGTTGTCGAATCGCAGGCGGACCTCGCCAGCTTCTCCGCTCATGCGGATTTTCACCTTGGCGCCGAGCTGTTCGGCCAGCTCGCGCTCGAGGACCTTCAACTCGTCCTGCAAGGCGGGAGCCGGTGCCGGCCTGGCCTTGGCTGCGGCGGGCGCCGCCGGGCGCCGGGCCAGCTCTTCGGTGGCCCGGACGCTGAGACCCCTCTCGACCACCTCGCGGGCGACCGGCTCCGGCTCGGCAAACGCGAGCAGCGCGCGGGCATGCCCCGCGGTCAAGGCGCCCCGCTGCAGCATCTCCTTGACCGCCGGCGGCAAGGCGAGGAGCCGAAGGGTGTTGGTGACGTGGCTGCGGCTCTTGCCGACCCGCTCGGCGACGGCCTCCTGGGTCAGTTCGAAGCCCTCGATCAATTGCTGATAGCCTTCGGCCTCCTCGATCGGGCTCAGGTCCTCACGCTGCAGGTTCTCGACCAGGCTCAGCTCCAGCGCCGCCTCGTCGCCCAGCTCGTGCAGGGAGATCGGAACCTCCTGGAGGCCGGCCAGAGCGGCGGCCCGCCAACGCCGCTCACCGGCAACGATCTGGTACTGGTCCGACAGCTCGGCATGAGGGCGCACCAGGATCGGCTGCAGGACTCCGTGGGTCGAGATCGACTCGCTCAGCGACTGCAGCGCCTCCTCGTCCATCCTTTGGCGCGGCTGCCCGGGGTTCGGGTGCAGGCAGCCGATCGAGACCAGACTCGGCACGCTGTCGGACGGGTCCGCCTTCTGCGATAGAGCCGACAGATTCGCGGCTGGCTCCGCAGCCGTCACGGCGGGCAGCGCCTCAACGGTATCGGAAACCGGTTCCGTTTTCGGCTCGGACACGGCCGTCGTGTCCGGGGCCTTAATGTCGGTGGTGTCCGACGGAGTTTCCGGCGACATCTCGGCTTTGGCCACCGGCCCCATGATCTCCGCGGCGATCGCCTCGAGCTGTTGGTCCGCCGTCGGGGTTTGGAACTCGGGAATATCGGGGAGGTCCGCAATTGCGATCTCGAAGGCTGCCGCCTCGTCGCTCTGCACTTCGGGGGCGCTGCTCGCCAAGGGCTCCAGCGGCGCGATATCCCTCAGGGTCTGCTCTTCGGCGCTGATCGCCGTGTCTTGATCATTCGCGGAATCGGCCGGACCGTGAGCAACGTCGGGCAGGTGGGCAAACAAGGTCTCGGTCTCGGGGAAGAGGCCGGCCTCGGTGATCTGTTCTAGACCGGGCAGAATATGGTCGTCCTCCGGCCCCTGTCCCGCTGTCTCCGGCTCGCCGTCGTCCTCCACCAGGAAGCCGGTCAGCTCGCCGCTGACGGGCGGTTCCTGGGTCTCGGCCGAGGCCGCTAAGCAGGAGATCACCAACAGGAGTTCGTTGTCCTCGCCCGCAGGCTCCTCCTTGTCGGCGCGAACGCCCTCCACCAGAGCTTCGATGCGGGCGACCGCCTCTCGGACCGTGGAGACCGCCTCCGGGCTGGCCGCCACACTTCCCTCGCGGATCGCATAGAGCAGGTCCTCCGCGGCATGGGCCAGTGCTTCGATCCGTCGGAAGCCGAGCACATGGCAGGTGGCCTTCACGTTGTGGACGATCCGGAAGACCGCGTTCAGCGCCTCGGGCTCGCCGAGCGCCCGCTCCCAGCGGTTGAGGTCCTCGGAGACCTGGGAGAGGTTGCGGTCGATTTCCTGGAAAAACTCTTGCAACAGGTCGCTCATCGTCACATCCCGGCACTCGGATCGCGGCCGTCCCACCACCGGCGACGGCAAGGCCGGCATCGCGATGGCGCAGCTCCGCGGCCTCGAGAAAAGGCTCGGATTTCGGCTCTGGCCGCGACAACGTCGCTCCGCGGCAGGGCCCGCCATGTTGGCTTGCTTCGGTTACTGTCGCATTAACGGGGTTTGCGCGCCTTCCGGACAGGCCCCAAGGCAGCCGGATCCTGGCCGCTCCGACAGTGCCGATGGGGCGCTTCTTGCCGCACCAGGGGCGGATCTTGGCGTCTTGCCTCGAGATCGGAGGCCGCTTCCGGATTCGGCCGGCCAGCGGTGCCCCAGCGGCTTTCAGCGATGTCGCCCAGGGCCTCCGCCAGGCTGCGCAGCCGGCGGCGGAGATAGGGACTGAGCGTTGCGTAGTCGAGCGGCCCGAAATCCGGGCCGGGGCCCGCCGTTCTCGGCATGGCCTCCGGCCCTGTGGACCCGCTCTCGGGGGATCCAGTCTCTGGATATCCCGCCTTGGGATAGTCGCTGCCGTCAACCGGGGCCGGCATCTAGTTGGCCGCCACCTCGACCGGGCGCGGCGCATCCTGCCGCTTGGCGTGCCAGGTGCAGTTCTCCGGGGTGGACTTGATCGGCTGGTAGCTTCCTTCGGCCGTCGGGAAGATGCCGAAGACGACCGAACCGTCGGGCGCGCAGTAGGGATCGTTCAGACTGCCGACGAAGCGGACGTCGCGGACCTCGGAGCAGGCACCGAGAAGCAGCGTGGAAGCAGCGAGGGTGAAAAGAATCGGGCGCTTCATGTTCCGTCCTCCACATTCGATGTGACTGACCCTAAGATCGTCGCGGAATGTGGTCCGACAGGGATCGGAAACGGCGGGAATGTGACCGGCCCGCGGTCATTTCTAGCGCCCGGGCGCGAATTGTGGCAGCGCTGCCCGAAGCGCACGGCCGCCGGGCCGACGCCCTAGATCAATGATTTGAAACGATCGAAGGTCGTCAGGACGCGATGTCGACCAGGCTACCCAAGAGCTCGTCCTGGGTCTGTATGACCTGGACGTTCGCCTTGAAAGCGGCAGAGGCCTGCAGGACCTCGACCAGCTCGGCTTCCAGCGAAACGTTCGGCAGGAAGGCCACGCCCTCAGCGTTGGCGTCGGGATTGCTTGGGTCGAAGACCGGAAGCGAGGGCGGTGAAACCGCTAGCGTATCCACCCGGACCCCACCGTCGGCGAGCGAGACCTGCTGAACCCGCTGAGGCGTGTAGGCGGCGCTGTTGTCCGCGCCAGGAGCGGGATTCACGCCGACGCTGCGGGCGTTGGCGATGTTCGACGCAGCGACGGAGACCCGGGTCGACTGTGCGTTCAAGCCGGACAGCGCGATCTGGAAGACGGGACTCATGGGCCCTCCAACTAGCTCGCCATCAACCTATGCCAAAGCGTATAGCAAGTCAAATAATTGAATTTAAATAAAATTTTCGAGAAACTGCCCGGTCGTGCGACCGGCGCAAGGCTGGCTTGCATATATCGACCAGATATATGATGGAATCACCTATTGCGATCCGATATATACATGGGATCGACAGTGGAGGCCCCATGGACGCCAAGACCCTCTGCCTGGCAGTCTTGAGCCGCGGCGAGGCCAGCGGTTACGAGATCAAGAAGACGCTCGAAGATCCGCCCTTCAGCCATTTCCAGGACACCGGCTTCGGCTCGATCTATCCGGCCTTGGGCAGCCTTGCCCGCGACGGCCTGGTTACCGGCCGCGCCATGCCTCAGGACAAGCGGCCGGACAAGAAGGTCTATTCCATCACCCCGGCGGGCCGCACCGCGCTGATCGAGGCGTTGGGAAAACCGCCGGGACCGGACCGTTTCCGGTCGGATTTCCTTTTCGTGCTGTTCCTGGCCGAGCAGATGTCGGGCACCCAACTGCGTCACCTCATCGACGACAGGATCGCCTTCTACGAGGAACGGATCGCGGCCATGGAGAGCCGGATCGAGGGCACCAGCCAGATCGAGTCCGGTCCCGCATTCGTCCACGGCTTCGGGCTCGCCCTTTACAGGGGCGCCCGCGACTATCTGCTGGCTAACCGCGACCGCTTCCTGGAAGAGGCGGAGGGCGGTCAGCGCCTGGTGGCCGAATAGCAGCACAGCGACGATGAACGGAATGTTCGCGCATCACGTAACACATTGGAGCAACGGCCGGAGCCTGATCCCTTCATGAAGCGGTCCTACATCATTTCGCTTCTTCTCGCGATCGCCGCGGTCGCCTGGGTCGCTTCGGGCCAGCTGAACGGCGCCGAGGAACAGGTCGCCAAGAAGCCGCCGGCGGACCTCAGCGTCGCCAACAGCCCGGCCAAGGTGCGCGTGCGGACCCAGGACGCCGTGCCGCGGCGGACCAGCACCCTGCTGCGCGGCGACACCCAGGCCGAACGATCGGTCGATATCAAGTCCGAAGCCCGCGGACGGGTGATCGAGGTGGCGGTCGAGAAGGGCAGCCGGGTCAAGGCTGGCGATGTCATACTAAAGGTGGCGCCGTCGTACCGACCGGCCCGCCTGCAGAAGGCCCAGGCTCTGCTGAAGCATAAGCTCATTGAATACGAAGCCGCTGAGAAGCTGGCGCAGAAAGGCTTCCGCGCCGAGACTAACTTGATGGCCGCCAAGGCCGAGGTCGAGGCGGCCGAAGCCGAGGTCGAGGAAGCCGAGGTGGCTCTGGCGAACCTCGTCGTGACCGCGCCCTTCGACGGTGTGGTCGACGACCGCTATATGGAGGTCGGCGACTTCGCCGATATCGGCGACACCGCGGCGCGGATCGTCGACCTGGACCCGATACTGGCGGTCGGCTACGCCTCGCAGCACGACATTGCCCACCTCACGGTCGGCAGCCTTGGCAAGATTCGTCTTGTCGGCGGGCGCGAGCTGGAAGGACGGGTCCGTTTCATCAGCGCCGTAGCCGATCCGGAGACCCGCACCTTTCGCATCGAAGTGGAAGCCGATAACCCCGGATCCCAGATCCCGGACGGTCTGATTGCCGAGCTCGTTCTACCGGTGGCGGAGACCGCGGCCCACTTGGTTTCGCCGGCGATCCTCAGCCTGACCGACGAGGGCACGGTCGGTGTCAAGACCCTCGGCGCCGACCAGCGCGTCGAATTCCATCCGGTGCGGATCATCGGCGAGGATGGCGAAGGGGTCTGGCTGGCCGGGCTGCCCGAGCGGGTCACCCTGATCACCGTGGGCCAGGACTACGTCACGCCCGGGCAGGCCGTCGAGGCCATCGACGAGGCGACCCTTGAGCCGCTGCAGCAGGGCGCGCTCGAATGAAGGCGCTGATCGACGCGGCTCTCGGCCACTCGCGGACCGTCCTGGCGACCTTGGTCCTGGTCCTGATCGCCGGCACCTACGCCTACATGACCGTGCCCAAGGAGGCCGATCCGGACGTCAATATTCCGATGATCTACGTCTCGATGTCGCACGAGGGCATCTCGCCGGAAGATGCCGAGCGCCTGCTGATCAAGCCGATGGAGAAACAGCTCGAAGGCATCGAGGGGGTCAAGGAGCGGCGCGCCACCGCCTTCGAGGGCGGCGCCAACGTCGTTCTCGAGTTCGAGGCCGGCTTCGACGCCGACAAGGCGCTGGACGACGTTCGCGACAAGGTCGACTTGGCCAAGCCTGAGCTGCCGGACGAGACCGACGAGCCGACGGTCAACGAGATCAACCTCAGCCTTTTCCCGGTCATCGTCGTGACCCTGTCCGGCGAGCTGGAAGAGCGAACTCTTCTGCGAGTCGCCCGCGACCTGAAGGACGAGTTGCAGCGGATCCCGAACGTTCTGGACGTCACCATCGCCGGCAACCGGGAAGAACAGGTGGAGCTGGTCGTCGATCCCCTGGTCCTGGAGAGCTACAACCTGGACGCGGAGGACATCATCACGGCGGTTTCTCGGTCCAACCGACTGGTCGCGGCGGGCGCAGTCGACACCGGGCAGGGCCGCTTCTCGATCAAGGTGCCCGGCCTGTTCGAGACCGTCGATGACATTCTGAACATGCCCATCAAGGTTGACGAAGATGTGGCTGTGACCTTCGGCGACATCGGCACCCTGAAACCGACCTTCAAGGATCCGCAGGGCTTCGCACGGATCAACGGCAAGCCGGCGCTGGCGCTCGAGGTGCAGAAGCGGACCGGCGCCAACATCATCGAGACCATCGAGAGCGTGCGCGCCAAGGTCGCGGAACGGCGGACCGGCTGGCCCGAGAGCCTGACAGTCACCTACAGCCAGGACAAGTCGACCCACATCCGGACCATGCTGACCGACCTGCAGAACAATGTGGCCAGCGCCATCCTGCTGGTCATGATCGTTGTCGTCGCGGCGCTGGGCCTGCGCTCGGCCGGGCTGGTCGGCGTTGCAATCCCCGGATCCTTCCTCACCGGGATCCTGGTGCTCGCGACCCTGGGCTTCACGATCAACATCGTCGTGCTGTTCAGCCTGATCCTGGCCGTCGGCATGCTGGTCGACGGCGCCATCGTGGTGACCGAATACGCCGACCGGAAGATGAGCGAGGGCCTGGACAAGCGCAGCGCCTACGGATTGGCGGCTAAGCGCATGGCCTGGCCGATCATCGCCGCGACCGCGACCACCCTTGCCGCCTTTCTGCCGTTGATCTTCTGGCCCGGCATCGTCGGCGAGTTCATGAAATTCCTGCCGATCACCCTGGTCGCCACCTTGACGGCCTCGCTGCTGATGGCGCTGGTCTTCGTGCCGACCCTGGGCGCTCTTTTCGGCAAATCCGGCGGCGGCGCCGATCCCGAGACCGCCAAGGCCATCGCCGCCGGGCAGGCGATGAGTCTCGATCGGGTCCACGGCATGACCGGGACCTATCTGCGGGCGCTGCGTTTCCTGCTGAAGGGCCCGGCCAAGGTTCTCCTGGCCGCCTTTCTCCTGTTGATTGGCGCTCTGGCGGCCTACGCCTACTTCGGCAAGGGCATCGAGTTCTTCCCCGACGTCGAGCCGGACAACGCGGCACTGCAGATCCACGCCCGTGGCAACCTCTCGATCGAGGAAAGGGATGCCCTACTGCGGCAGGTCGAAGCGCGGGTGCTCGACCTTCAGCGCGAGCGCGGCGAATTCCACGCCATCTATGCCCGCAGCGTCGCCTCCTCCGGTAGGAGGAACAATGAGCCGGAAGACATTATCGGCACGATCCGGCTGGAGTTCGTCGACTGGAACCTGAGGCGGCCGGCCGACGAGATCATGGCGGACCTCCGGCAGCGCGCCTCGGACCTGGCCGGCATCTTCATCGAGACCAGGAAGCAAGAAGCCGGCCCGCCGGTCGGTAAGCCGATCCAGATCGAGATCGCCTCGGACTTTCCCGAACTGATCGCGCCCACGGCGATCAAGCTCTACGACAAACTACGGAGCATGAACGGGCTGGTCGATCTCGAGGACGGCCTTCCGATGCCCGGCATCGAGTGGCAGATCGAGGTCGACCGTGCCGAGGCCGCCAAGTACGGCGCGGACGTCAGCCTCCTGGGCTCTTATATCCGTATGGTCACCAACGGCATGAAGCTTGGCGAGTACCGGCCGGACGCGAGCGACGACGAGATCGACATCGTGGTCCGCCTGCCCGAGGCCTACCGAAAGGTCGACTACCTGGACCAGATCAGGGTTCAGACCAAGACCGGGCTGGTGCCGATCTCCAACTTCGTGACCCGCAGTCCCAAGCCACGGGTCAGCATGCTTCGCCGGGTCGATGGCAGCCGGGTTCTGGTTCTCCGTGCGGACGTCGGCTTCGACCCGATCACCGGCGAGAAGATCCTGGCCGACGACAAGGTCCAGGAACTGAGAACCTGGCTGGCGGCCGCCGACATCGATCCCAGGGTAAAGGTCCGGTTCAAGGGCGAGGACCAGGAACAGAAGGAGGCCCAGGCCTTCCTGCAGAAGGCCTTCGTCATCGCGCTGTTCATGATGGCGATCATCTTGGTGACCCAGTTCAACAGCTTTTACAGCGCCTTCCTGATCCTATCGGCGGTCGTGATGTCGACCATCGGGGTCATGCTGGGTCTGCTGGCGACCGGTCAGCCCTTTGGCATCGTCATGTCCGGGATCGGCGTGATCGCCCTCGCCGGCATCGTGGTCAACAACAACATCGTGCTGATCGACACCTTCGATCGGCTCAAGGAAAGCGCCCCCAGCGGACGCGAGGCGATCCTGCAAACGGGTGCGCAGCGACTGCGGCCCGTCCTCTTGACCACGGTCACGACGATCCTGGGCTTGATGCCCATGGTTTTGGGAATGAACATCGACTTCATCGAGCGCGGGGTGCAGATTGGCGCACCTTCCACCCAGTGGTGGCGCCAGCTCTCGACCGCGATCGTCTTCGGTCTCGGCTTTGCCACCCTCTTGACCCTTTTCGTGACGCCTTCGGCGCTGATGCTGCGGGAGAACCTGCGGAGCTGGCGTGTGGATCGCCGCCGGCGCGCCGCTGCAAGGGCGGATGCGCCCGAGGTCACGACGACGCCGCTGCCGAAAGCCGCCGAATGAACCCCAGGCAATGGCAGGCCGTTCAGTCGTGGGCGTCTTCCGCGGAGACTTCGCTGCTGAGCGAGCGTGCTTCGGCGCGACGGAAGCTGTGGTACGAGAAGAAGATCGATCCGAGGTAGATCACCCCGGTGCAGATCATCGTCAGCCAGAGGTTCGACAACAGGAAGGCAGCGAAGGCACCGAAGCCGAGCAGGGTCAGCCAGGCGTGACGCATCGGCACCTTCATGCCTTTGAGCGAAAAGGTCGGGAGCCGGCTGACCATCAGGCCGCCGACCAGCATCGCCATCAGCGCGTTGACCCAACCCGACGCGAAGAAGGCGGACTCGAACTCGAAGGTAACGATCAGCGGCAGCAGCAGCAGCAGGCCGCCGGCCGGCGCCGGCACGCCGGTGAAGTACTGGTGAGACCAGGGCGGCGGATCCTCCTCGTCCAGCCCCGCGTTGAAGCGGGCCAGGCGCAGGGCACAACAGATCGCGAAGACCAGAGCGACCGCCCAGCCGAAGCCGCGCAGGTCCTGCAGGGCCCAGAGGTAGACGATAATCGCCGGCGCCACGCCGAAGCTGACCACGTCAGACAAGGAATCGAGCTCCGCACCCAACTTGGTCGTGCTGCCGACCAGTCGGGCGACGCGCCCATCCAGTCCGTCGAGCACGGCGGCCAGGATGATGGCACCCACCGCCATCTGCCAGCGCCCCTCGAGCGCGAAGCGCATGCCGCTGACCCCTGAACAGAGCGCGAGCAGCGTGATGGCGTTGGGGATCAGCCGATAAATCGGCAGGACCCGCAGCCGGCGCCGCCGCGCCCCGCTCATCTAGCGGACCTCTCCCGGCCGCGGCCCTTCTTGGGTCGCGAGATCAGCCAAGACGGTCTCGCCACCGATCATCCGCTGGCCGACCGCGACCAGGGGCGCGGTGCCGTCCGGCAGGTAGACGTCGGTCCGGCTGCCGAAGCGGATCAGGCCAAAGCGCTCGCCGGCCCGGACCTCCTGGCCCTCCTTCAACTCGCAGATGATGCGCCGGGCGATCAGGCCGGCAATCTGCACGAAGACGATGATCCGGCCGTCCGAGGTCTTCAGGCTGACCGACTGCCGTTCGTTGTGCTCCGAAGCCTTGTCCAACGCTGCATTGAAGAAACGTCCGGGATGATAGGCTGAGGCAACGATGCTGCCGTCGGCCGGAACCCGATTGACGTGAACGTCCAGCACGCTGAGGAACACGCTGATCCGGGTCAGGGGATGCGCCTCAAGCCCCAACTCGGGCGGGGGCGGCGCGCGTTCGATGGCGGTGACCACGCCGTCCGCTGGGCTGACCACGAGGCCCTGCCGCTGCGGCGTCACACGGACGGGATCCCGGAAGAAATAGAGGCAGAACAGGATCAGGGCGATGCCGAGCCACAGCAGCAGCGATGAGATCAGCCCAAGGACCAGGGCGATCACGACCGCGATGCCAACGAAGGGCCAGCCCGCGGGATGAATCGGGGTGATGACGTATTTCAGCAAGTTCCGTTCCGTGCTGCTTCGAAGAGGCTGACGTTCCGGCCGAACCCGCAGGGCCGGTGACCTGGGCCCAGGCCTAGGACCACAAGGTTAAGCAAATCCAAACCCTCGGCGACGGCAGCAGCTTTACGCCTCCTTAAATTTGGACTGATACTTAGGCAGTTACAATCAGATTTCCATCGATACCGAAAGCCTTTAGGCATGGAACGAGGTCGGAGCGACACCGAGCAGACCCTGGTCGAATCCGGCATCCCGACCATCGAAGCCCTGGCCAGGCGCAATCTGCCCTTGGAGTTCGGCGCGGTCGAACTGGATTCCGCTGGCCGGGTGACGCCGCGCGACCCGGCCAAGCCGCTGCATTTCCGGTTCCACTACCTTGGCGTCCCCTTCGACGTCGAGGTCTCGGGTGCCGAGAGCGCCGAGATCCGGCTGCTCTGCGACCTTGGAGAACTGCCCTACACGGCAGAGTCCCCGGTCGGCCGGCACTACGCCCAGCAACTGGTCCGCAGTGCCGCCGTGCTGCCGCACGGCCGCATCCTTATCGACGGCCGGCAGCACATCCGGCTCGAGGCCGCCTGCGCGCGCCCGACTCCCTCGACCATCAGCCAAGTCTTCGCCGCGATCGCGGTGATGCTGTTGGAGGCCCTGCCCTACTTGCGGTTCCTGACCGAGGTGCTGCCGCAACGCTCCTACCGGACCCTGGCCTGAGCGCCAGGGCGACAACGGATGGAGCCACCCGGCCGCACAGCTATTCGCCGGTCGGAAGCACGAAGATCTGGCCCGGATAGATCAGGTCCGGATTGCGGATCTGGTCCCTGTTCGCCTCGAAGATCATCGTATAGCGGTTACCCGTCCCGTATGCGCCGCGAGCGATCCGCCACAGGCTGTTGCCGGGCTGGACGATAAAGAACTCATCCTCCGGCAGTCGGGCAAGCAGTTCCGAACGCGACAGCGGTGTCTGGACCCGGGCGATGACCTTGCCCGTGGCATCGATCTGATCGATGCGCAGCTCGTGCAGTCCCGGCGCGAGAGC
>JASJAL010000194.1 GCA_030067055.1 Kiloniellales bacterium
GCCGCGCGCGCCTCCCTCGGCCCCGGGCAAGAGCTGCAGGGCCTCGCGGCGCAGGTTGTCGCGATGCTCCTGCATCACCGGAGCGAGCGTGGCGCGCAGACCCTCGTCGGTACGCGCCGCGGTGTAGAGCTCGAAGGCGGCCAGCAGGCGGGGCTGGGCGAAGGTCTCCCGCAGGAGCCCCAGGGCCACCGTGAACGGCTCGGGCTCGCCCGCCACGCCGGCGAAGGCCGTGCGGAAGTCGTCCACCAGCGCCGCGAACAGGTGGCGCACGGTCGCGCCGAGCAGGTCGGCCTTGCTGGGGAAGTGCTTGAAGAGCGCGCCCTGCGACACGCCGGCCCGCCGGCATACGTCGGCCGTAGTGGTGCGCGCGTGGCCCCGCTCGATCAGGCAGTCGATGGTGGCATCGAGGAGCCGGAGTCGGGTTGCGCGGCTGCGGGCCTGGAGCGGCGGGCTCGGGCCCGCCTCGGGGGCGCTGGCCATGCCAGGACCGTAGCACAAGAAAGTGAGTGATCACTTTCTTTAATGATCCCCGCCTCGCCACCCCGCTGCTGGTCCCGCTCCAGGTTCAAGAGGGCCGCCTTGCGCTCCGCGCCCCAGCGATAGCCGCCGGTCCGGCCGGCTGCGGGAACCACCCGATGGCACGGGATGGCGAGGGCCACCGGGTTCGCCGCGCAGGCGCCCGCGACGGCCCGCGCGGCGCGCGGTCGGCCGAGGGTCCGCGCCAGCGCGCCATAGCTCTGGGTCTGGCCGTACGGAATCGCGCGAATGGCGTCCCAGACCCGGCGCTGGAACTGGCTCCCGCGGACGTCGAGGGGCAGGTCGAGGCGCGGGGCCCGGCCGTCGAGGTAGCGCTCCAGGGCCGCCACGCACGACGCCAGCCGCCCGGCGTCCTCGCGCAGGTCGGCGAAGGGGAAGTCGTCCCGCAGCGCCTCGGCCAGCGGCCCCGGCGCCTCGCCGAAGCGAAGGCTGCAGAGACCGCGCGCCGTGCGCGCCACCAGCAGCCAGCCCAGTGCGCAGCGAACCGTGGTGAAGTGGATCGTGCTCGCGTGCATGGCTTCCTCCTGCGTCCCTCGGGTCGGGCCGCAGCCGGAAGATCGCAGGTAGGCGCCGGCCCACTCGCCGGATCCGGACGTGGACGTCGCGTTAGATGTGGACGGCGCGTCCGAAGGCCGCTCGCGTCAGATGTGGACGGCGCGTCCGAAGGCCGCTCGCGTCAGATGTGGACGGCGCGTCCGAAGGCCGCGAGCACCGCCTCGTGCATCGACTCCGAGAGCGTCGGGTGCGGGAAGATCGTGCGCTCGAGCTCGGCCTCGGTGGCCTCCAGGGTGCGCGCGATGGCGAAGCCCTGGATCAGCTCGGTCACCTCCGGGCCGAACATGTGCGCGCCGAGCAGCTCCCCGGTGCGCGCGTCGAAGACCGTCTTCACGAAGCCCTCGGTCTCGCCCACGGCGAGGGCCTTGCCGTTGGCCTGGAGCGGGAAGCTGCCCACCCGCACCTCGTGCCCGGCCTCGCGGGCCGCCGCCTCGGTGAGCCCCACGCTCGCCACCTGGGGCCGGCAGTAGGTGCAGCCCGGGATCATCGTCGTGTCGAGGGGGCGCAGGTTCTCGACCCCGGCGATGTGCTCCACGCAGAGCACGCCCTCGTGGCTCGCCTTGTGGGCCAGCCAGGGCGGCCCGGTCAGGTCGCCGATGGCGTAGACCCCCGGCTCGCCGGTGGCCATCCACTGGTCGGTGGTGACGTGGCTGCGGTCGACCTGGACCGCGGTGCCCTCTAGTCCCAGGTCCTCGACGTTGCCGACGATGCCCACCGCCATGATCGCGCGCTCGAAGCCGATCTCCTCCGACTTGCCGTTGGCCTGGATCGTGGCTACCACCCCGCGCGCGTTGCGGGTCAGCGACTTGACCGTGGCGTCGGTCAGGATCTTGATGCCCTGCTTCTCAAAGGCCTTGTGGGCGAAGCCCGAGATCTCTTCGTCCTCGACCGGCAGGACCCGTGGCAGGACCTCGACCACGGTGACCTCGGCGCCCATGGTCCGGTAGAAGCTGGCGAACTCGATCCCGATGGCGCCGGAGCCGACCACCAGCAGCGACTTCGGGAAGCTGTCGGGGACCATGGCTTCCTTGTAGGTCCAGACCGTCTTGCCGTCGGCCTCCAGGCCCGGCAGCTGCCGCGCCCGGGCGCCGGTCGCCAGGATCACGTTCTTGGCGGTCAGGTCGGCGACGCCCTTGCCGTCCTTGGAGACGTGGAGCTTTCTGAGATTGCCGGCCTTGCCGTCGAGCCGGCCGTGGCCGTCGAAGACCGGAATCTTGTTCTTTTTCAGCAGGTGCTTGACCCCGCCGTTGAGCTGCCCGGCGACCTTGCGCGAGCGCTTGACCACCTTGTCGAGATCGAAGCCGACCTCCTTGGCCGAGAGCCCGTAGTCGCCCGCGTGCTGCATGTAGTGGTAAACCTCGGAAGTCCGCAGCAGCGCCTTGGTCGGAATGCAGCCCCAGTTCAGGCAGATCCCGCCCAGGTGCTCGCGCTCGACCACCGCGGCCTTCATGCCCAGCTGCGCAGCCCGGATCGCCGCCACGTAGCCGCCCGGCCCGCCGCCGACGACGATGAGGTCGAATTCAGTCTCGGCCATAGGTCTCTCCCCCGCTCACCGTCATCACAGCAGCATCGCCAATGGGTCTTCGATCAGCTTCTTGAAGGCGGCCAGGAACTCGGCACCGACCGCGCCGTCGACCACCCGATGATCGACCGAAAGGGTGCAGGTCATGACCGTGGCCACGGCCAAAGCGCCGTCCTTGACCACCGGACGCTGCTGTCCCGCGCCAACCGCCAGGATGCAGCCCTGGGGCGGGTTGATGATTGCCGAGAACTCGGTGATCCCAAACATTCCGAGGTTCGAGACCGAGAAGGTCCCGCCCTGATACTCCTCCGGCTTCAGCTTGCCCTCGCGGGCGCGCCCTGCCAGGTCCTTCATCTCGTTCGAGATCTGCGCCAGGCCCTTGCCTTCGGCCTGCCGGATTACCGGGGTGATCAGGCCGCTCGGCGTCGCCACCGCGACCGAGACGTCGGCGTGGTCGTAGAGCAGGATCTCGGCATCGGTCCAGGAGGCGTTGGCCGCCGGCACGGCCTTGAGGGCCAGAGCCGAGGCGCGGATGACGAAGTCGTTGACCGAAAGCTTGAAGTCCTCGCCGCGAGCGTTGAGCTCCTTGCGGACCGCCAGCAGCTTGTCCAGCTCGCAGTCGATCGAGAGATAGAAATGCGGGATCGTCTGCTTGGCCTCGCCGAGGCGCCGGGCAATGGTCTTGCGAACGTTGCTGTTGGCCACGGCCTGGTAGGTCATGCCCAAGAGGTCGGCCAATTCCTTCGCCGAAGGTCCGGTGGTCGCGGGCACGGCCGCGGGCGTCGGGACCAGCGCACCTCCAGGCGCCGGCGCCGCCGGCGCGGCAGGAGCGCCGCCGGCCAAGGCCGCCTCGATGTCGACCTTGATGATCCGGCCGTGCGGGCCGCTGCCTTTGAGGCTGCCGAGGTCGAGGCCCGCTTGCTCGGCCATGCGCCGGGCCAGGGGCGAGGCGAAGGTGCGCCCGGCCCCGTTGCCCGATGGGGCAGCGGCGGGCTGCGGCGCTGGCGAAGCCGCTTGTGGAGCGGGCGCTGCGGCCGGCGCCGAACCGTTGCCGGTTGCCGCGGGCGCCGGGGCCGCAGCGGGCGGCGGTGGCGCGGCGGGTGCGGCCGCGATGGCAGCGGCATCCTCGCCTTCCTCCAGCAGCACCGCGATCGGCGTGTTGACCGCCACGCCTTCGGTCCCCTCGGCGATCAGCAGCTTGCCGACGGTGCCCTCCTCGACGGCTTCGACCTCCATGGTCGCCTTATCGGTCTCGATCTCGGCCACCACGTCGCCAGAGGCCACGTCGTCGCCCTCCTTGACGTGCCACTTGGCGAGGGTGCCCTCGGTCATGGTCGGCGACAGGGCGGGCATCAGGATGTTGATCGGCATTGCGGGAGTCCCCCTGCAGGCTCGCTTAGCTCTTGTAGGTGACGGCCTTGGCCGCGGCGACGATATCGGCGGCCTGCGGCAGGGCGAGTTGTTCGAGGTTGGCGGCGTAGGGCATCGGGACATCCTTGCCGGCCACCCGGGCGACGGGCGCATCGAGCCAGTCGAAGGCCTGCTCCATGATCATCGCCGCGATCTCCGAACCGATGCCGGCGTGGGCCCAGCCCTCCTCCGCCGTCACCAGACGGTTGGTCTTCTTGACCGAGGCGATCACGGTCTCGGTGTCCAGGGGCCGCAGGCTGCGCAGGTCGATGACTTCGGCCTCGATGCCCTCGGCGGCGAGCAGCTCGGCCGCCTCCAGCGCCTTGCCGACCATGATCGAGAAGGCGACGATGGTGACGTCGCTGCCCGGCCTTGCGATCCGCGCCTTGCCGATCGGGACGACCCAGTCCTCGGCCTTGGGGACCTCGAAGCTTTGGCCGTAGAGCACCTCGTTCTCGAGGAAGACCACCGGGTTGGGGTCGCGGATCGCCGCCTTGAGCAGGCCCTTGGCATCGGCCGCCGAATAGGGCGCGACGACCTTGAGGCCGGGCAAGTGGCTGTACCAGCTGGCGTAGCACTGGGAATGCTGCGCGGCGACGCGGGAAGCAGCGCCGTTGGGCCCGCGGAACACAATCGACGAGGAGATCTGGCCGCCCGACATGTAGAGCGTCTTGGCCGCCGAGTTGACGATGTGGTCGATCGCCTGCATGGAAAAGTTGAAGGTCATGAACTCGACGATCGGCTTGAGACCGTAGAAGGCGGCGCCGACGCCGAGGCCGGCGAAGCCGATCTCGGTGATCGGCGTATCGATCACCCGCCTGGCGCCGAACTCATCCAGCAGACCTTGGCTGATCTTGTAGGCGCCCTGGTACTGGGCGACCTCCTCGCCCATCAGGAAGACCCGCTCGTCCCGGCGCATCTCCTCGGCCATGGCGTCGCGCAGAGCCTCGCGCACGGTCAGGGTCTCGGTCTCCCCAGTCCACTCCGGCTCGGGCGCCGACGTCGCAGGCGCGCTCTGCGCGGCCGGCGCCACCGGAGCAGCGGCGGGCGCTTCCGCGGGCGTCTCTGCCGGCGCCGCCGCGGGGGCTGCGACCGCGCCATCGATGGCCGAAGCATCCTCACCGTCCTCGAGCAGGACGGCGATCGGCGTGTTCACCGCGATGCCCTCGCTGCCCTCGGCGATCAGGATCTTGCCCAGAGTCCCTTCATCGACGGCCTCGACCTCCATGGTCGCCTTGTCGGTCTCGATCTCAGCCAAGACGTCGCCAGAGCTCACGTTGTCGCCTTCCTTGACCAGCCACTTGGCGAGCGTGCCCTCGGTCATGGTCGGCGAGAGTGCCGGCATGAGTATTTGAATCGCCATGATTGTCTCCCCGCGTCGGCCGCCGGCGGCGGCCGGAACCGGCCGCTCAGGCCGTGACAAAGACGTCCGTGTGAAGCTCGGAGGGATCCGGCTCCGGGCTGTTCTGTGCGAACTCCGCCGCTTCGGAAACCAGGCCCTTCACCTTTCGGTCGATGTCTTTCAGCTTGGCCTCGTCGACGATCCCACCGGCCAGCATCGCGCTCCGCAGCTGGTCGATCGGGTCGTACTCCTGCCGCACCTTCTGGACCTCCTCCTTGCTCCGGTACTTCGCCGGGTCGGACATGGAGTGGCCACGGTAGCGGTAGGTCATCGCCTCCAGGATGTACGGACCCTTGCCGCCCTTCGCGTGGGCCACGGCCTTTTCGCCGGCGGCCTTTACGGCGAGGACGTCCATGCCGTCGACCTGCTGGCCCGGGATGCCGTAGGCCTGGCCGCGCTGGTAGAGCTCGGTGCTGCGGGCCGAGGCGCGATCGCTGCTGGT
>JASJAL010000024.1 GCA_030067055.1 Kiloniellales bacterium
GAGTACCAATCCATGTCCGCCTTCGCCGCTTTGCGGCCGCCGCCATCCGGATCGTAGAGCCCGCCTTCGACCGCCGCGGAATAGAAACCGTCGAGGCTGCCGAGGATCTCCTTTGGAAGCTGTCCGATCGGCCCGTCGGGGTCGGTCTCCTTGCTGATGATCGTCGGATCCTTGGCCATGTCGCGATAGACGCTGAGCAGCGCCTTGACGAAGATGCCCACGTCTTTCTCGTTGGCCTTGATCCAGTCGAGGTTCGCGAAGAGGGCCTCGTCGCTGGCATCGACCTCGAACATGGGCAGCACGTTGAACTTGTCGCCCTGCTGCTTGACGAGCTTGTTCTTGTTCGAAAGGTCGACGATCGTCGCGTCGGTTTGTCCCGCGATCAGGGCGACGATCCGGTTGGCCGACCCGGGAACGTAGGACCGTTTGCCGAACTTGATACCGAGCCTGTCCTCGATCACGTTGGCAATGGAATCGGTGCCGCCGCCACGGGAGTGAAGCATGATCGGCTCTCCGTCGAGGTCCTCGAGCTTGCTGTACTTCTTCGATGTGACCGGAAAGAACTTCAGCTTGGACAGCTGAAAGATGATGCGGATCGGCGCCTTGGACTTCTGCATCGCCGCATAGGGCGTGCCGAACCCGATGTCCATCTGCCCGCTCAAGACGGCCTGAATGGCGAGTTCCTCGTCCGAGAAGGCGGTCCACTCGTAGTCGAGCCCCATCGCCTTGGCGCGGTCCAGTGCGACAAAGAAGGCGGCAAGCTCGTCCGACGGCGTCTCGGCCAGAGCGATACGGATCTTGTCCGCCTGCGCGCCGGAAAGCGTCATCCCGCCGAGAATCAAGACCGCGGCGAGAAAGGTCGAGATCTTCTTTGACAGCATTTTCATCTTTCTCCTCCCCTTCGAGGAAAAGTGGTGCTTTGCGTTCTGCACTCTGAGCCGCTTGGCTCCTTCTCCTGTGTTTTCCCTAAGACTGCGATGAATCAGACTTCCTCGAAAAGCCGCGCCGAAACGGACCGGATGTGCCGGCGCATGGCGTCCTGCGCGGCGGCGGGGTCGCGCGCTTCGATGGCTGCGGCGATTCGATCGTGCTCGGAAAAGCTGCTGTGCGCCTTCGGCGGGCGCTCGGACTGGCGCACCACGCTACCCCAGGCCACGGCCCTGCGAACCTGGTTGAGCTGGTCGAAGAGTGTCAGAAGCAGGATGTTGTCCGACGCCTCGGCGATGGAGCGGTGAAAGAGGTCGTCGTGGGTCTCGTAGTCGGACCAACTGGTCGCAACCGCGGCGCGATCCTTGGCCAGCTTCATGCGAATGATCGCCTCGCCTGAGGCATTCACGGCAGCTTCGCGCGCGATCGCCGGCTCAATGCACAAGCGGGCCCGCATCATTCGCACCGGCGTCAGTTGTTGGCTCAGTTCGGCGATGCTTCCGGTCGCGCCCGGACCGCCATGGCTCGCGACGAAGGTGCCCTTGCCGACGTGGCGCCAGATCGCGCCTTCCCGCTCGAGGATCTCCAGTGCCCGGCGAAGGGTCGTGCGGCTCATTCCCAGTCGGTCGATCAACTCCCGCTCCGGCGGCAGCCGATCGCCAGGCGCGTAGTCCCCGGCAGAGATCAGGGCGCGCACCCGCGCTATGGCGTCCTCCCGCTCAGATGACTCCGGAAGTGTCAGCATGAGGATGCCCTAAATTGGTTGACCAATCTGGAGATTTCAAGCAAGCGTATTGAAACTTATGCCTTCTATCAACCGATATTCCGGATCATTGGAGTATTGGTCGCGATTGATCGCACAGGTGCCCGCCCTTAGTGACGCAAAGCGATATCCAGGACAGCGGAGGTTGGAATGTCAGATTTCGTGATCGGTACGCCCCCGGTCGTCGCCCTTCCGGTTGCCGGCACGACCGCCCGTTTCCCGGTGCGCCGGGTGTATTGCATCGGCCGCAACTACGCAGCCCATGCGGTCGAGATGGGTGGGGATCCGGATCGCGAACCGCCATTCTTCTTCCAGAAGAACCCCCATAACCTCGATCCTTCCGGCGAGTTCCCCTATCCGCCGCATTCCTCGGACGTGCACCACGAGGTGGAGATGGCGGTCGCGCTGAAGTCCGGCGGTACGAACATCCCGCTTGCCGAGGCGCTCGACCATGTCTTCGGCTATGGCGTATCGATCGACATGACCCGGCGCGACCGTCAAGGCGAGGCGAAGAAGGCGGGGCGCCCCTGGGAGATCGGCAAGGCCTTCGAGCGCTCGGCGCCGGTCGGACCGATTCATCCGGTCTCGGAAGTCGGCCATCCCGATCACGGCCGGATCGAGCTGAAGGTCAACGGCGAGACTCGCCAGGAAGGCGACCTCAACCAGATGATCTGGAAGGTGCCCGAGATGATTGCCCACCTGTCCGAGTACTTCGAGCTGGCTCCCGGAGACGTCATCCTCTCGGGCACGCCGGCGGGTGTGGGACCGGTCTCAAAGGGCGACCGCATGGAGGCGTCGATCGAAGGCCTGGGCGGCATCAACGTTGCGGTGGTCTGAAGCGCGAGAGCGGTCGGAGTGAATGCCCTATCTGATAGACGGCCCATGACGCCAAAGATCCTGGGCCGGCCGACGCCGAGATTGACCGCGCGACGCAAAAGCGCGAGACTTCCAGGTCTGAAAGACCCCCACATGATGATCACGAAGAATCGGGAGGAACGGCCATGCACGCGGTCGTAAGAACCTATTCAGGTCAAGGGGCAAAGGAGCTTTTCGAACTGCTGGAACAGCGCAAGGCGGACGTCGAGCGCATTATCCGTTCCGTATCAGGGCTTCAGAGCTATTCGCTTATCCGTACCGCCGAGGGGGGCATCTCGGTCACGGTTTGCCAGAACAAGTCAGGCACGGACGAAAGCGTCAGGCTCGCGGCTGAATGGGTGCGGGAAAACGCATCCGAGCTGGCAACTGAAGCCCCTGATGTCTCGGACGGCACGGTTGTCCTTCAGCTTGATTAGTCCGAAAGCCGAAGGCCGCGAGGCAATGGCTTTCTCAGCATGACAAGACCGGCCAAGACCGGCGCTGATCCGTAGCAGCAGACCTTGCGGCCTTCCCGCAACCTAGTCGACAACCCATGGCCCACCGGCCGTGGGAAGGGCCAATGGCGCCTCGAGCGCGGCCGGTCGCTTCTTGCCCGAGAGCTTGGGGCTACCCAAGGAATCGGCCGGCCCTCAGGGGTCGCGGATGACTCGAAAACCCACGTTGCTCTTGCGGTTCTTCGGGCTGTCCTTGAGCCGGTTTGCGGAGCGCAGGGTTTCGGGTCTGGTGATCGAGGAACCGCCGCGCTGCATCCTCTTCTTGCAGTTACCGCCGGCATCTTCGAGCCATGCTCTGCCATCGGTAGGCGCACCGGCATAGCTCTCGTGCCAGCAATCCTCGGTCCACTCCCAAACGTTGCCATGAACTTCATAAAGCCCGAATGGATTGGCAGGAAAGCTGCCCACGGGTGCGGCCCGGCCTAGATCCCACCTGCTACCGCAGCCGTCGCAGGAGGCGCGGTTTTCGGGCAGATGGTCACCCCACCAGTAGCGGGTGTTGGTCCAGGCGCGGGCAGCGTATTCCCACTCCGCACTGCTCGGCAAACGATAGCTGTGGCCGGTGATCCGGCTTAGCCAGTCCACGTAGGCTTTCGCGTCGTTCCAGTTGACGCAGACGACCGGGCTTAGGTCGTCGTTGACAGGATAGCCGGGCTCGCGCCAGCTCTTGTCGTCATCCGACTGCCAGGCGCGCTTGTTCTTCGTCCAGATCTCACATCCACGCTCGGGCTCGTAGCCCGTGTCCTCAACGAAGTATCGAAATTCTCTATGCGTTACCTCGTAGCGACCGATCAGAAATGGCGCACCGATGGTGACTGGGCGGCGGGGGGTTTCGTTTCGCGCTGGATAGTTTTCGTTTTCATCTGCTCCCATGACGAAAGTGCCGGACGGCACCTTCGTCAGCTCAGGACATCTCCTGCAGTCTTGAATCGGCTGCTCCGGTTCCGGGGGCAGGACGGGCACCTTCAGCGCCGTCGGTTTTCCAGTCGCTTCAAGCTGCTCGGCAATTCGATCGATCCTCAGCGCCACTCCGCCGTGCCCGTTCTCACTGGTAATCATTCCAACCAAGTACCAGTCTTCGCTGAAGAGCCCGCCTCCGGAATGCCCCCTGCTGACGAAGCCCGAGCGGAAATCGATTCTGTCATCGCTGACTGTCAGCAGCCGATCCAGCTCAAAAGGCGCAGAATACCAGGGAATTCCATTTGGGTTGCCGATCGTGTGCAGGCCATCGTGCAGCCGCAGAGATTTGGGCGACCGCACGCGCCTCAAGAGGCTCTTGAGGTCTAGTTGCTGTTTCTGAAGCCCAACCTCCAAGGAGGCAGTTACAGGGACCGACAGAACGGCTAAGTCAAGGTTTCGCGCTTCGGCCCACCATTCGACTCTTGCCACGTGCTTCGTGCCCCGGTCGAACCAGAACTCGACGGTGATTTCCTCGACTGCGCGACGCGGCGGCCCTCCCAGCCTCTTTCGAGTTATCACCACGTGCTCGGCCGTGACGAGCCTGATTTCATGCGGCCGCCGTTCCACGATGATCGCGCTACCGAAGTCGCCCAGGGTTTCAGGGTCGCGGGTTGCGACCTTGGCAATGAGTGCATTGAGCAGCTCTGGGCCGGTCCTCGGTATGTCTGTCTTCGGTTGGGGCGTCTGGTCATCGGACGGCTCGGGCGATCCGCCCGACGATGGGGGGGTGTCCGGTTCTAGCGAACAAGCGGCGATAGCCATGGAAGCGAGTAAAGCCGCAATCCAAGGAGTCCGGCGCATCATCGGTCCATTCCCCAGAACCGCATCACCGGCAGGAGCACAAACAAGAAGAGAAAGGAGAACACTCCCCAGAAGAGTTTCGTCTCGTGGTGTGCGTGAAGCCATTCCAGGACTCGCGGCATGAGGTCCTGCGGGTTGCTTCGACTCCCGACCCTGAGGCCTCGAACCGCGGCTGAGGCCTGAAGCGAAAGGTGTTCCGGGGTCGCGGAAATCTGCGTGATCGTTCCGGCAAGGGCGAGGTCGCCTGTCGTCGAATTCAGCTTCCGGCAGGCCGCGAAATAGGGTGCAAGCCAACCGCTGATCGCGGCCCAAGCACCCTGGTCGCCGGCGCCCGTCAAATTCTTACTTCCTCCGAGGTAGAGGTACTCGCCCTTCCGCACTTGGCGTTCCTCGCCGCCCAGTGCCTCCAGGTACAATGAACCGCCTTGCAGGGCCGAAAACTCTCGCTGCCGTCGCTCGGCGGTCGGATCGCCCCGCTTGAAATCCAAGCCGGTGACCGGCAGCTCATCGCCGAAAAGCGCCATCGGATCGAGACCGGCTTGGGGCATGGGCGCGAACTCTATTTCCAGGAGCTGTCCAGGATCGGCAGCGAGATTAAGCTCGACCGGCGTCCCGAGCGCTTCGAGGTGTTCGGCCAACTCGCTCCTGGGGGGCACCACCCTGACGCCGGCCGGCAGGTTCAGGTCGATCGCGACCGGGCTGGTGTCGTGCTTTAGCCGCATTTTCAACGCACCCGGGGCCTCCGCCGGCAGCAGCCGTACCCAGGTTCGCGAGTCGACAACGATAGGTCCGGCAAGCAAGCCACCGGGGGACGCGAAGGCCTGCCAGGTATCGGGCACGATAACCGAAATGCCCGGAACACCACTTATTCCATCGACCCCCTTCAGCACGGCGCGAATGGCCGGGATTTCGGGCCCCGCCAGGCTGGCCTTTCTGCCCGCGGTCCTGTTCCCTTGTGCTTCGGCCAGTTGAAAGCTCAGCGAAGACAGCGCCAGTTCGAGGGTGATCTCGGTACAGGGCACGCGCACGAATAGGAGAACCGAGACGAGACCGGCGGTGGCCACGGCGAGGGCAGGGACACGCCAAGGCCATCGCCGAGGTCGAGGCTTGACTCGCCGATAGGCCTGCAAGAGAGACTCCAGCCGACTGGCTTCATCCAACGCGCTGGCGTCGATCTGCCCGGAATCCCGGTAGCCCTCGGCCAAGCGTTCGACCCGTTCAACGATCACATCCCGCAAAATCGCCGCAGGTTCTTCGTGGCTTTTCCCTGCGGCGACATTGACCTGATCATCTTCCGAGGCGGATTCAGTCGCCTGAGTGGTAGAACCAGAATTGTCTTTCTCGCTCGATGTCATCGCGCCTGCGCTTTGCCCATAGCTTCACTTGGTAGAATCCGACCTCGGAGAGATCGGGCAAGGTGATCGGGACGCCGCTATCCGGGGGATAGAATCCGTAGCCCAAATCGGTCCGTTCGAGCTCGCCGTCAAGAAGCTTGCCGTGTTCGTCAACTCTCTCGATTGCAATAGAAAGCTCCTTCAACTCGACCCCGGGCACGACCAGCAACTCATAGTTTCGAGACGCGGCGCTCGCCTCGCCTTGCTTTATGTTTAGGGGCAGATAGACCGGTTGATCTTGTGTGCCTAAGGTCCAATCGACCCAGCCGAGAACTGCCAGGTCGCGAGGCGCGATCCTGTAGAGGGACAGGAACGTCGCTGGCCATTCGAAATCGCTCTCGTCCGGGGAGCGCAAGGTGTCCATCTGATAGAAGAGGTCCGGGCGCAAAGGTTTCGCGCGCAAACGAACCGGACGTTCAAGCGGGTTCGGCCAAGAGATCGTGAGCGGCGTTTCCTCCATTTCGTAGTCGATCTTGCCGCGGGTGAAGGAGAATACGCTGATCGTGGCGCCGCTGACCGGAGTCTCGGCATAGATGCCCTCGCACCGGTCACCCCAGTTGCGGTAGGCGTGCTGATGATCGACGAACTCCGGCAAGGACAGGTCGCACATTTCCTCCTGCGCGAAGGCGAGATTGATAAAGGCTGCGCCGAAACACAGGGGAACGCAGAGCGCCAACCACCGCATCGGATTCACTCCAGTCATCGCTGGGAGTCATGAGAAACGCCCGCGTCCGGAGTGTCAACGAGAGGTGGCAGAGCCGAGGGCCGCTTTTGGCAAGGCTGAGACGCAATCTGTCCTGGCTGATCAGGTCCGCTTTCCCAGTCCTACCGGGCATTCCCCCCTGCGATTTCCGTCGTCCGTCTCATGGAGCGACAAGGCGCAAGCTGAGGCGGGGTCGTGCATCGAAACGAGCGGGTCGGGCCTGATTTCCTGCGGTCGCGCCCAGGTCTCAAGAGACGAATCTGTCGATTGCGCGCGAGGCGATGAGATTTCGCCAATAACGAGTAGCACTTTATAAGACTAGTGACTCATGCTTCTGCAACTTAGTAAATCCAAACAACCTATTGTAGCAGTATGACCACATGGCTTTTGTGTCTATTGCAACGGCGCTACGGTATCATGGGGCCATCGAGCCGCCCTACCTCACAGCTGCGACGCAGCCGGGCCCGCGGCAGGCGTGACCGAATCTGTGCGGTATTGCCCGACTAAAGCAATAACACACATAGCCTTGTGGCAGACCTAGTGCGGAGGGCGGTGGCGCGACCGAGTCGGTGAGTCCCGTCGAATCGATCCTGTTCGAAAATTTCATTTTGGATGCTGTCGCCGAACCTTTGTGACTCATGCACAGCTAAAGAGGGAGAAAGTTCGAATTCTGAACGCCTCGAGCGTGGAAGTGGCTTTACATTCTCTCGGCGTGTGCACTATCGTCGCGTGTAAAAGCTGGGAGGCTTCAAATGAATCACTTCACCACGGTCGTTCTGGCCGCTGCGGCAGCCGTTGCGATCTCCACCACAGCGACTGCACACAGACCCGATGACTTCGACGGCGGCAAGAAGGCCGACTTCAGAATTGCCGCGGCGAAGAACAAGGCGAGGATGCTGGGGGCTTCGGGCGCCGCCTTATCGGCCCGGAGCAGCTCTTCGGAGGCGGCCACGACCTCATCTTCGAGTTCCTACAAGAGCGATTTGAGGATTGCGCCTTGCATCAAGGGAATGGCCGCCGGCAAATATCCCTGCAAGGACATCGACATGATCGGCTACCTCGATCTCGACGAGCTGGCCGGGGTCACCTTCATCAACGACATCTGGGGCTGGACCGATCCGAAGACGCGCAGAGAGTACGCGCTCGTCGGCGCGATCGAAGGCATGGTCGCCGTCGACGTCACCCGCCCCTGGAGGCCGGTGGTGCTCGGCATCCTTCCGGCCGCGTCGCCGGACGAGACCCGTCCCTTCTGGCGCGACATCAAGGTCTACGACAATCACGCCTTCGTCGTGTCCGAGCAGATCGACCACGGCATGCAGGTCTTCGACCTGAAGACCCTGCGCGGTCTGAAAGGCAGGGGCGGGCCGGTCACCTTCAAGGCCTTGGCGCAGTACGACGAGTTCTCGACCTCGCACAACATCGCGATCAACGAGGATTCCGGCTACGCCTACGTGGTCGGGGCCAACACCTGCCTCGGCGGGCTCGAGATGATCGACATCTCGGATCCCGCGAACCCGACCGACGCCGGCTGCTTCAGCGATCACGGTTATATCCACGACACTCAGTGCGTGAACTACAAGGGTCCGGATCGCCGCTACCGCGGCCGCGAGATCTGCTTCAGCGCCTCGGCCAATCGCGCCGAGCCGTTCTTCAACACGATCTCGATTGTCGACGTGAGCGACAAAGACGATGTCAAGGTGATCGCCAACAAGCCATACGGCGAAGGCTTTGGATACAGCCACCAGGGCTGGCTTACGCCCGACCAGGAGTACTATATCCACGACGACGAGCTGGACGAGTTCTTCGAGGCTGTCTCGACCACCACCACGCGGCTTTGGGACATGAACGATCTGACGGACCCGAAGCTGATCGCCGAGACCACCAACGGCCAGACCTCGATCGACCACAACCTCTACACCCGGAACAAGTTCTCCTTCGCGGCGAACTACACGACCGGGCTCAGGGTCTTCGACACCAGCAAGGTCGGCAAGGGTCGCTACGACGAGATCGCATTCTTCGACGTCTATCCGGAGAACGACAACGCGACCTTCGAAGGCGGGGCCTGGAGCAACTATCCCTACTTCAAGCGCCGCAACATCATCGCGGTCAGCAGCATTGACCGCGGGCTGTTCCTGTTGCGGCCTCGGCTGGACTGGGACTTCGACGACGACGATGACGACGATGGGGACGACGACGACTAGTCGCTCGCCATGAGCGCGGCGCCGGGTCCGGTCCATCCGGTCCCGGCGGGCGTCGTTCCTCCTTCGGCACTATAGTTCCGGCGCTTCCATCGGGCAGGAAATATAATGCATGTCAGACCTCTGACGCTGGCCGCGTCCGCGGCCGTATTGCTTTCCGGGGCCGCCCTGGCGCAACAGTCGCGGCAAGCCCCGGTCGACGCTTTCGGCTTCCTGGAGCAGTGGGAAGTCCTGAGCGAGGAGGTCCGGCTCGGCCAGACCCGGCTGGACGATATGGGCCTGCCGCCGGGCTATGGCACCGAGGTCAGCAAGCCGAGCGACGCGGGCCTGTTCCGGGTCAGCGTCAACCCGAAGAATGAACCGGCACCCTTCAACCAGATCCACACTTGGCTGGTCCGGATCGAGACCCCGGAGGGCAGTCCGGTCACCGGTGCCGAGGTCGCTTTCTACGGCGGCATGCCGCTGCACAACCACGGCTTCCCGACCGATCCCAAAGTCACCGGGGAGGTCGAGCCCGGCGTCTACAGCCTCGAGGGCATCAAGTTCAGCATGACCGGATGGTGGGCCATGGCCGTGGGCATCACCGCCGGCGACAAGATCGACAAGGTCAGCTTCAACCTGGTGGTCACGCCTTGAAACCGGGGCCGGACCGCGAGATCGGGAGCCAGCTATGATTTCCAAAGAGCTTTCCGCACGGCTGGCGGGCGCGATCTGTCTTCTGGCGGCCTTGGCCGGCCCGGCAGCGGCCGCGGACAAGCCGGCGGCGGTCTGGGATCCGATCGAGCTTGGCATGCTGCGCGGCCTCTGGATCGGCAGTATGAGCCCGCCGCCGCCCGATCCCTCGAACCGCTTCGCCGAGGATCCGCGGGCCGCCGATCTGGGCGAGCGGATCTTCTTCGACACCCGCTTCAGCGATAACGGCGAGGTCGCCTGCGCGACCTGCCACCGGCCCGAGATCTACTTCACCGACGGTCTGGCCCTGTCCCAGGGCATCGGCGAGACCGGGCGCGGCGCGCCGAGCCTGATCGGCACGGCCTACAGCCCCTGGCTCTACTGGGACGGCCGCCGCGACAGTCACTGGTCGCAGGCGCTGGTGCCCCTGGAAACCCCGGTCGAGCAGGGCTTCGACCGGCGCCGGGTGCTGGCTGTGATCGCCGCCGACCCCGGCTACCGCACCGCCTACGAGGAGATCTTCGGACCGCTGCCGGGTGGGGAGGCCGACGACGAGGCGGTGAACCGCGCCTTCGCTAATGTCGGCAAGTCCCTGGCGGCCTTCGAGCGCCGGCTTCTGCCCGAGGCGGCGCCATTCGATGCCTATGTCGAGGCGGTCCTCGAAGGGCGCGATACCGAAGGCCTGCTCACGCCCGAGGAGATCGCCGGTCTCAAGCTCTTCATCGGCGAGGCGGCCCAGTGCACCCGCTGCCATAATGGCCCGATGTTCAGCAATTTCGGCTTCCACAACATCGGCCTGGTCGAGCTGAAGCGGGGCGTGCGCAAGTACGACTTCGGCCGCAGCCGGGGCTTCAAGAAGGCGCTGGCCGACCCCTTCCGCTGCGAAGGGCCTTACAGCGACGCCAAGGCCGGCGAGTGCCCGGAGGAAGAGTTCGTCCGGACCTGGGGCGTGGAATTGACCGGCGCCTTCAAGGTGCCGACCCTGCGCAACGTCGCCGCAACCGCGCCCTACATGCACGACGGCCGCTTCGCGAGCCTGGAGGAGGTCCTGGAGCACTACAGCAATCCGCCGCTCGGCCGGCTCGGCCACCAGGAGCTCAATCCCCTGGATCTCAGCCCCGAGCAGATCGAGCAGATCGCCGCCTTTCTCGGCACTCTGACAGGCCCGGCGCCGCGCGCACCCCAGAGCGCGACGCAATGACGGAGACCGATCCCCCGCAACAGGACTCCCCGGGTCACTACGACGCGGTCGTCTTCGATCTCCTGACCGCGCTGGTCGATTCCTGGTCCTTGTGGAACCGGGTCGCCGGTTCGGACGAGACCGGGTTGCGCTGGCGCCAGGCCTATCTCGAGCTGACCTACGGCGCCGGCGCCTATCGTCCCTACGAGGCCATCGTGGCCGAGGCGGCTGAGGCCGCCGGGCTCCCGGCTTCGGCGCCCAAGGACCTGATCGCGCGCTGGGGCGAGCTGACGGCCTGGCCGGAAGCACCGGGCGTCCTGGCCGCGCTGGCCGAGCGCGCAGACCTCGCGGTGGTCACCAACTGTTCCGAGCTGCTGGGCCGGCTGGCGGCGCGCCGGGTTTCCGACCGCTTCAAGGTCGTCGTCACGGCGGAGGGCGCGGGCTACTACAAGCCGCGCCGCGAGCCCTATGCCATGGCCCTCGCATCCCTCGGCGCCGCCCCCGAGCGCTGCCTCTTCGTGGCCGGATCGGCCGCCGACCTCCCCGGCGCCGCCTCGCTCGGCATGCCGGTCTACTGGCACAACCGCATCGGTCTCCCGGCAGCGGAGCCGGTCGCGCCTCGTTTCCAGGAGGCTTCGCTGGACCGTCTGCTCGAACTGGTCTGAGCGCAACCGGACCGAAGGTTTCCATTCCCCGCATCGAAGCCTGACCGTCTGGCTCTCCGACAAGACTCGCTACAGGGACCGGGCCCGGGCCGGACCCTGGCTCGGGGCTCTGAGCTTGCAGCGTCAAGAGCGCCGCATTCCGACGACGGCCGCGGATGACGCTTGACGGTATCTTCGGGGAAAGAGAAAGGCGGGGACCAGGTTCGAACCAAGTCTTGGAGCATTGCACGAAACGGATAGCTGCGTCGTAACCTCGGAAATACCATGGGAGAAAATCGCAGTGGAGAAACCGCCGAAAACAGAAGACGGGGGACGATCCGATGGGAAACCGCCATACCGCGGCCTTGGCGGCCGGAATCCTGGTTCTCTTGGCAGCGACTGCGGCCGTGCGCGACGTGAGGGCGGAGGAGGAGCAGTCCGGCTTTCTCGGTCTCGACCTTAAGGGATCCTTGGGCGAGGGACGCCACAGCCGCTACGTGCCGCCGCTGACCAACCCGATCCTCAACGAGACTCCCTTCGTCACCACCGAGGCGCGGGCCTTCTATTTCTACAACTCAATTCCAAATGATTTCGTGACCGAAGGCGGCCACATCCACCTCGGCGCTCTGCAGCTCCGCCTCGCGCTTACGGAGAGACTCGGCTTCATCGCGACCAAGGACGGCTATGTCGACGCCTACTTCGACGAGGTCCTGGAGGACGAAGACGGATTTGCCAACATCGCCTTGGGCTTCAAGTACGCGCTGATTTCCGAGCCCGAGACTGAAACGCTTTTGACGACGGGCCTTCGCTACGAGATCCCGATCCAGAACCTCGAGACCGGCGGCATCGAGTTGCAGGGCAACGGCGACGGCTTTCTCAATCCCTTCATCACGGGAACGCGCACCTTCGGCGATTTCGGGCTGCAGGCGAGCGTCGGCGCCAACATGGCGCTGCGTCCCTCCGAAGACACCTCGATCCTCCACTATTCCCTGCACGCCGACTATGAGGTCTTGCCGGGACTGTTTCCGATCTTCGAGGTCAACGGCTACACGGCCATCGACAACGGCAACCGCTCCAAGGGCGCGATCGGCCAACTGGACGGCTTGGATGCGCTGAACTTCGGCAGCGAGGATCGGGACACGACGGTGGTGGTCGGCGGCGGGCTGCGCTACCAGTTCAACGACCACATCCAGATCGGCGCGGGCGCCGAGACACCCGTCACCGAAGACGACAACACGATCATGGAATACCGCGTCTACTTCGACGTGGTTTTTTCCTACTGAGACCAGGATCAAAACTTCCGCGGCGTGAGGCGGTCGAGCGCTACACCGGGATCACGCCCGTCACCCGGGGGTCGTCGATAACCTTCTGTTCCTGCTTGTAGGGCTTGAAGCCGAGCTGCTGGTAGAGGGGCAGGGCCTTTGGGTGGTCGAGGTTGCAGGTGTTGACCCAGAGCCGCTTGGGCTCGTAGGTCCAGGCCCGCTCGATCGCCCAGGCGAGCAGGTAGCGGCCGAGGCCGCGGCCGATGAAGAAGGGCATCATGCCGAAATAGGCGAGCTCGATGTCGCTGCCCTGGCGCCGGTCCAGCTCGGCGAAGCCGGCCGGCGCACCCTCGGCGTAGAGCACGTAGACCTCGACCCGCTCGTCCTCGAGGATCCGCGCCAGGTCGGCGTCGGACATGACGCGCCGCTCGTACCAAAGCCAGGGACCACCCACGGTGTCGTAGAGGAAGCGGTAGAAGGGCACCGGCGGATTGTGGGCGCGGAGCAGGGCGATGGTGGTCTCGGCCGGGTGCAGGACCTGCGGAAGCCGGGGCCGCTCGGTCATCTCCAGGTAGGTGATGGCGACCTCGAGCTTGCCCTCGCCGGGGCCCTCGCGCCCGGTGGGTGCGGCGCCGCCCGCGACCAGGCGCCGGCGCATGATGTGGCGTGGCTCGGTCGCGTAGTCCAGGTGCTCGCAGAAGCGCCTGGCCTCCAGCCGGCCGGCCGGGATCAGGAGCTGCGCGCTCTCGGCGCCGCGCTCCTTCAGCCAGCGCTCGGCGAAGCGCACCATGCGCCGGCCGTAGCCGTAGCCGCGCAGCTCGGCGTCGACCGCCAGGTTGTAGATCGAGCCGCGGCCGCCGTCGAAGGCGACGCAGAGCCCGGCGGCGACCTTGCCGCCGTGCGCGCCCACCAGGACCTCGGCGTCGGTGGCGGCGCGGAAGTTCTTCAGGTCGGCCAGGGGATCGTCGCCCTCCGCTAGGACGCCGCCGGCCCGCCAGAGGGCGAGCAGGGCCTCGTCGTCCGCCGGCTCGGCCGGCCGGATCTTCAGGTCCGGCAGCTCGTCGTCGTCGGCGGTCATGTCGGGCCGGTCATGCCGGGGCGCGGCGGCTAGCGGCTGCTGCCGGGGCCGACCTCGACCGGGGTGTCGCCGGGCTGGCCCCATTCGGCCCAGGAGCCGTCGTAGACCGCGACCTCCTTGTGCCCGGCCAGGTGCAGGCCCAATGCCAGGACCGCGGCGGTGATGCCGGAGCCGCAGGTGGTGACGACCGGCCGGTCCATGTCGATGCCGGCCGCCTCGAAGCGCTCGCGCAGCTGGGCCGGCTTCAGCAGGGTCCGGCCGTCCTCGGCCAGCAGCTCGTTGAAGGGCAGGCTGAGGCTGCCCGGGATGTGGCCGCCGCGCCGGCCCGGCCAGATCTCCGGCTCGGTGCCCTGAAAGCGACCGCGGGAGCGGGCGTCGAGCAGCTGCTCGCGCTTGCTCTCTATGTTGTCCAGGACCTGGTCCTTTTCGCGGACCATGAGGGTGTTCATGCGGGCGCTGAAGTGGCGCTCACCGGGCCGCGCCGGGCCATCCTCGCTGGGCCGGCCTTCGTCCAGCCACTTTGGCAGGCCGCCGTCCAGGACCGCGACGTCGTCGTGGCCGAAGATCCGGAACATCCACCAGACCCGGGCCGCGCTGCGCAGGCCCTGCTGGTCGTAGACCACGATGCGGGTGCCGTCGCCGAGGCCGAGCCTGCGGACCCGCGAGGAGAACTTCTCCGGCGCCGGCAGCATGTGCGGGAGGTCGGAGGCGGAATCGGCGATCTCGTCGATGTCGAAGAAGACCGCCCCGGGAATGTGAGACTCCTCGAAGCGGGCCCGCGGGTCCCAGTCCTCGTTGGGCAGGGCGAGGGTGGCATCGACCACCCGGACGTCGGGGGCTCGCAGGTGGTCGGCCAGCCAATCGGTGGAAACCAGGGAGTCCTGGGTCGCTTGGGTCATGCTTCAGAGGTTCCTGTTGTTCGCTGCTCACATCTTGGGTTGGGATCGGTCCGCATGCTTCGACAGGCTCAGCATGAGGTCCAAATGCTGGTTCCGCGTCCCGAGCCTGTCGAAGGGCGAGGCCGGCACGCAGGCTACTCCGCGAAGAGGATGTTGACGCGGCGGTTCTGGCGGCCCTTGTTCTCGATCTTGCCGATCGCGACCGGGCCGATCTCGCCGGTGCG
>JASJAL010000025.1 GCA_030067055.1 Kiloniellales bacterium
CTCTACGGCTACGAGCTGGGCGTGCCGGTCAACTGGTCGGCCTACGAGGACATCGCCGAGTTCTTCTCGGAGCACGTCCGCGAGATCGACGGCAAGGCGGTCTACGGCCACATGGACTACGGCAAGAAGGCGCCGGACCTCGGCTGGCGCTTCACCGACGCCTGGCTCTCGATGGCAGGCGCCGGCGACAAGGGCCTGCCCAACGGCAAGCCGGTCGACGAGTGGGGCATCCGGGTCGACGGCTGTCGTCCGGTCGGCGCCAGCGTCGCCCGTGGCGGCGCGGCCAACGGACCGGCCGCCAAGTACGCCCTGCGCAAGTACATGGAGTGGCTGCGCAAGTACGCCCCTCCGGGCGCCCTGGGCATGGACTTCTACCAGTCGCTGCCCAGCCTCGCGAAGGGCAACGTGGCCCAGCAGATCTTCTGGTACACGGCCTTCACTGCCTCGATGGTCGAGAGCCAGGAGCAGGGCAACAACACGGTGGACGCCGAGGGCGCGCCGCTGTGGCGCATGGCGCCCTCGCCGCACGGTCCCTACTGGGAAGAGGGCCAGAAGCTGGGCTATCAGGACGCCGGGTCCTGGACCCTGCTGAACTCGACCCCGGTCGACCGGCGCAAGGCGGCCTGGCTCTTCGCTCAGTTCACGGTCTCCAAGACCGTGTCTCTGAAGAAGTCGCACGTCGGCCTGACCATCATCCGCGACAGCGACATCAACGACAAATCCTTCACCGAGCGGGCGCCCAAGCTGGGCGGCCTGGTGGAGTTCTACCGCAGCCCGGCCCGTGTCGCCTGGACGCCCAGCGGCACCAACGTGCCCGACTACCCGAAGCTGGCCCAGCTCTGGTGGCAGAACATCGGTGAGGCGGTCGCCGGCGAGGTGACCCCGGACACGGCGATGGACAACCTGGCCCGGGAGCAGGACAAGGTCCTGGCCCGGCTGGAGCGATCCGGCGTCCAGGGCGATTGCGGTCCAAAGCTCAACGATGAGCAGGACGAGGCGACCTGGCTCGACAAGGCAGGCTCGCCCAAGGCGAAGCTCGCCAACGAGAAGCCCCAGGGCGAGACCGTCGACTACGACAAGCTGATCCAGGCCTGGCGCGAGGGCCGGGTGAGGTAAGAGCTCAAGTCCTCACCAGAACAGCCACTTCAGACGGGCGGGGATCTCCCCGCCCGTTTTCTTTCCAGCCGAGACAAAGTTATCGCCGCGGCAGCCGAGGCGCTTCAGTTGACAGGTCCGACCAAGCGGGACTGGGCGCCGCCGCTGCGCTGCGGCTCCTGCAACGCCCAGACGCCCAGGGGGCGCCGCCGGCCGCGGATGGTCTGCATGGGCAGCTCGCGAAAGCCCTGGACCGCGGCGTCGCCGCCCATCGCCCGGGCACTCTCGATCACCGCGTCGGAGGCGATGATCTTGGCATTCTCGTTGCGCGTCAGGCTCTCCAGACGGCTGGCGATGTTGACCGTGTCGCCGGTCACGGTCACCTGGGACTGGCGATTGCCGCCCAGCACGCCCAGGGTGACCGGTCCGAAATGGAGCCCGGCCCGGACGTCGAGCGACGGCAGGCGCTGGCGGTCCAGCTCGTCGTTCAGAGCCTCGACCTCGGCGATCAGCTGGCGCACCGCCCGCAGCGCGTTGACCGCGGCGGCCGGATCGCTGCTCGGCACTCCGAAGACGGCCATCGCCCCGTCGCCGACGAACTTGTCGATGGTGCCCGAGTTCGACAGCACCGCCCGCTCCACCGCCCGGTGAAAACGGCGTAGGACGGTCATGGTCTCGCCGGGCGAGAGATTCTCGCTGAGCGAGGTGAAGCCCTTGAGGTCGGCGAAGACCACGGTCGCGTGGTGGCCCTGGCCTTCGGGATCGGTCCGCACCTCTTGCGACAGCTGGCTGGTCGCCAGCGGCGACACGAAGCGCGCGAGCTCGGCACGCTCGCCCTCGGCCACGCGGCGGTCCTGGTGGGCGGCCAGATGGCTGCCAACCGCGAGGATGGCGATCGACAGCACGATGGCGATCAAGGGAAAGGTCAGGTTGAGCCAGAGTCCGGCCAACGAGAAGGCGAAGAGATTGACCGCCAGGGTGCCGAAGACCAAGGCCAGCGAGACGCCGACGCCGACCAGCGGCGCCCGGATCGGCAGGAGGATGAGACTGGCCAGGCCACAGGCGAAAATGATCAGGAGATCGAGCGCGAAGGTCCAGTCGCCGCGCCGCAGGACTCGGTCATGGAGCATGTTGTCGACCAGGGTGGCGAAGTGCTCGACGCCGGGCAGCCTCTGGCTGAAGGGAGTCGAGAAGGCATCGCCGACCCCGAGCGCGGTCGCGCCGACCATGACGATACGCCCGGTGAAGGTGCCGGGCGGCAGGCGCCCCTCCAGGACGTCGGTCAGGACGTAGTGCTTGAACTGGCCCTCGGGACCGTAATAGTTGACCGGCAGGCGCAGATCGGAATCCGTTGGCACGAAGAGATCGCCGATCGAGATCCCTTCGCCGAGATGGAGCGCGACGCCGCTGCGCGGCTGGTCCAGATACATCCGCAGGGCCTCGACCGGGAGCGAGGGGAAGTAGCGCTCGCCGAAGCTAAGCGCCGGATTGGCCTGGCGCAAGGCGCCGTCGGGTTCCAGGAAGACGTTGACCTGGGCCGGAAAAGACGGCCGCAGAAATCGCTTGGCCGGGGCCAGCAACCCGGTCGGCCTGGGCTCGTCGCCGAGTCCCAGGCCCGCGCCCTGCGCGGCGCTCCGCCTGACCACCTTGTAGGCGACCTCGCCGATCTCGCCCGGGACCTGGCGGTAGTTGGCCTCGGCCGTGTCGAAGGTGAAGGCGAAGGGCAGGATAACGTTGCCGGCGCGGCTCAGGGCCGTGGCCAGCTCACGATCGCTGGAGATCGATCGTCGGCCGCGGGTCCGGGCGGCATCGACCAGCAGCAGGTCGATGGCGATGACCTTGGCGCCGTCCGCAGAGAGCGCCGCAACCATAGCGGCCAGGCTTTCCCGGGGCAGAGGCCAGCCGCCCAGAGCGGCGACCGAGGCATCGTCGATCTCCACGATCACGGTTTCCGGGCCCGGTTGCTGCTCGCCGCGCAGCTGGAAGCGCCAGTCCAGAAGGCGCCCCTCGATACCGCGAAACAGGCTCGCGTCATGCCAAACCGCGTAAACCAGAGCGACCAGGGTCACGACGCCGAGCACCATCCCGGCCTGGCTCTTGAAGCGGCGCAGCGGCGAGATGGGCCGGTTATTGGCTGGATTCTTGAGCACGATGCTGAGGCTCGACCTACTCTATCCCGGTCCTCGACAGGGCGTCCGCCGCCCGCTTCGCCCCCCAGATCTTCGGTGCCGTCGGACCGGCCGCCGTCGACGCGGCCACGCTCGTTCCCTCGCCCGCCGAGACCCGGACCGAAGCGGCCTGCGCTCCGCCCGCCACCGTGACGACTCCCGATAGCACAAAAACCGTCGTTTCCGAAGGCTTGGCCTCGACGATCCAATCCGTAGACCGGGCGGAAGCGATCGCGGTCTCGGTACGGATGCTGAAGTCCTCGGCCTTGGTGGACTGGACGATGCTCATCCGCAGGATCCCGCCCAGGAGGGAGAGCAGACCTTTCAAGCTCCCCGAGGCGCCCTCGACCGTATAGTCGTCGAGCCGCACCTCCGTGCCGGCACCCAGGGCCAGAAGGGAGCGATCGGTGAACTCCAGCACGACCCGGCCGCCCTGGCCGGTGACCACGCTGTCGCCGGCATAGAGGCGGCGACCGAGATGCGATGCCAGCCTGGTCTCGTCTCGCCGAACCTCGACCGTTCCGGACTGCTGGATCACCCGGGCGATGGGCGCCGCGGCGGTCACCCGCTCGGCCGGATCGGCGCGCAGCTGCGCCACGGTCGATGTCGACACGACGGCGGCCAATAGAACCGCTAGCCCGCGCCTTGAGCGTTCGGTCACGTCTCCCCACCTCGGATCGTCAGGTTCAAGCCGTTCGGACGACGGCCGTCGCGGCGGATGTTCGGGCAATTTGAGAAGGGCTCAGCTGCAAGTCAATCGACAAACGCACAGGAAAACAGTGATCGGGAGCCGTCCCTCGGCCCGCCGTTCCGAGGCCGACAACCGCTAAAGGTAGAAAATCCTTTCGCCCTGCGCAGCCCGGCCGCAGCCGAGGAGGAAGTAAAACTCGTGACTTAGGGTTTTTCCTGACGACTATTATGGCCATTACATTGGATATACTTTGGCGGGGGCGGGTCAGGTAAAGCCGACACGCATCACGATAATCACCCTCAAAAATATTGTATATGCCTGGTTGAACCTTCTGGGAAGGGAGACCCATACTTGGAAAACGGTCCCAAGAATTCCATCAAGGCCGCAATCTGGCCGATTCTGCTCGGGATGGTTGTTACCTAAGCTATAATTATAATATGGCATTAGACATACACGTGGAAATGCCTCCTTACTAATCAGACTGCAATGTATAGTATTGATAGTCTTTTAGAGGACTTTAATTTAACTGTTGACTTACGTAATCAGGACACTAAGCTCGCCTTGAAATGGAAGGTCCGGCACTTGCCGAGATCTGTCGAAGGACACACCGGCGTTTCTTCAGTCTTAGCGTAGGTAGCGCTCCTTCATCGAAAGCATGGGGGTATGCCGTTGATGGCCATTTCAGAAGGTCGGGCATCTATGGATGTGGGGATGTCGAGGCTACGGATCATCGTAGCCGACGAGCATCCCTTGATTCGCATTGGGTTACAGGAGTTCCTCACACGGTTGAGCGATGAGGTCGAGATCCTCGAGGCCAAGAGCCTGGAGGACGCCCTGGAAACCCTTGATCGGGAAGGTCCTTTCGATCTGATCATCACGGATCTGCTGGTCCAGGCCATGAAGGGCTTCGATGGTCTTCGGCAACTGCACCAGAAGGCGCCGGACATCCCGGTCGTCGTGCTCTCGGTCAAGGACAGCGCGCATGACGTGCGCAGTGCGATCGAAGCCGGCGCGATGGGATTCATCCCGAAGACGTCGAGCCCCGAGGTCATGGTTAACGCCCTGAAGCTGGTGCTTTCCGGGGGCGTCTACCTGCCGCCCAACGTGCTTCGCGGCGAATCGGGCCGGACGGCGGCGGCGCTCGGCGGCGAAGGCGGCGGCGAGGCGGCGCTGTCGCACCTGACGCCCCGGCAGCGCGAGGTCTTGGCCTTGCTCGCCCAGGGCAAGACCAACAAGCAGATTGCCAACGAGCTTGGCCTGGCGGCCGGCACGGTCAAAGTCCATATGTCACGGATTCTCAAGGCTTTGAACGTGCACAACCGGACTCAGGCGGTGATCGCGGCGTCCCAGTTCGCGAAGACCGGGCAGATCGACTCCTAGAGAGATAGTCCCGGCTCCCGACGCCTCATTGCCCGCTATAGGCAACGGTTCATTCACAAAATACGACGAAAATGGCCGTTAACCGCGTCGGCGGCCGGACATCCTGGCCTGCCGGAGGGTTAGGCATGGAGGCAGGCCCCACCTATGTCCGAGGAACAAGGACCGGCGGATTTTGGCGACGATGGCGCCCCGCCGCCCATGGCCGGCAATAGCGTTCCGCTGATCATCAAATCCGAGATCATCGACGAGCGTGAGGGCGAAGAGCTCGCCATCACCGTTACCAACCTGCCCGATGGCGCCCGCCTTTCGGCCGGCCGCAACAACGGCGACCGGACCTGGTCCCTGACCCCGGAACAGCTGGAAGGCCTCGAGTTCCAGCCGCCGGCCGGCAGCGACGACGACGAGACCTTCTCCCTCAACATTCGGGTCGCCAACATCGACGAGGGCCTGCTGGCGGCGACCATCGTCGGCGCCTTCGACCTGGAGCTCAACCTCGCCGAGGCGCGCGCCGCCAAGGCCAAGGCGGATGCCGAGGCCAAGCATAAGGCCGAGGCCGACGCCAAAGCGAAGGACGCGGAGAAAAACAAGCGGAAGGAAGAAGAGGAAAACCGCCAAAAGGAGATGGAGAAGCGGCTGGCCGAAGCCGAGGAAAAGAGGCGCGAAGAAATGGAGCGTCGCCTGGCGGAGGCCGAGGCGAAGCGCAAGGCGGAGATCGAAAAGCGCCTCCTGGAATCGGAGAAGTCGCGCCAGGAGGAGCTGGAACAGCGCCTGGTCGAAGCCTTCCGCAAGGCCGAGGAGGAAAAGCTCAAGGCCGAACAGCTGCGCAAGAAGGTCTCCGAAGCGGCCCAGGAGCAGACCCAGTCGCTGAAAGAGCAGCTCGAGCAGGAAGCCAAGCGCCGGGCCGAGATCGAAAGCCGCTTGGCCGCCGCCGAGTCCGAGCGCGAAGAAGAGATCAAGCGCCGCATCGAGGCCACCGAGACGGAGCAAGTCGCCGAGCTCGAGGAGCGCCTTGCCGAACGCGAAGCCGAAAGACGGGCGGAGATCGAGCGGCGCCTGGCGGAAGCCGAGGCAGAGCGCCGGGCCGAGATCGAGCGGCGCCTGGCCGAAGCGGAGCTGAAACGCCAGGAGGAGCTGGAGCAGCAGCAGGCCTCTGCCGCCGCGAAACGCCAGGTGGAGCTTGAGGAAAAGCTGTCGGAGGCCGAAGCCAAACGCCAGGCCGAGATCGAGCACAAGCTGGTGGAGGCCGAAGCCAAGCGCCAGGCCGAGATGGAGCGGCGTCTGCTGGAGGCGGAGAAACGCTGGCAGAAGGAAGAAGACCAACGCCTGGCCGAACTCCGGGAGAAGCTACAGAAAGAGGCGGAATCCAAGGTCGCCGATGCCGACGCCAAGGCCAAAGCCAAGGCAGAGGCGGAGCGCCGCGAGGCCGAAGAGGAAGCGCGCAAGAAGGCCGAAGAGGAGGCAAGCAAGAAAGCCGACGAGGAGCGCCGCAAGGCCGAGGAGGCCATTCGCCGCGAGGTCGAGGAGCAACGCCGCAAGGCCGAGGAAGAGGCGCGCAAGAAGGCCGAAGAGGAGCGTCGCGAGGCCGAGGAAGCCGCCAAGCAGGCCGCCGAGGAGGAACGCCGCAAGGCCGAGGAGTTGGCCCAACGCCTGGAGGAAGCCGAACGCCGCAAGGCCGAGGAAGAAGCCAAACGCCTTGCCGAGGAAGAACGCCGCAAGGCCGAAGAGGAAGCGCGGCGGTTAGCCGAAGAGGAGCGGCAGAAGGCCGAAGAGGATGCAAAGCGGGCCGCCGAGGAAGAGCGCCGCAAAGCCGAAGAGCAGGTCAAACAGCAGCTCGAAGAGGCCCAGCAGATGGCCGAGGCCGAACGCCGCAAGGCCGAGGAGGCCCAGCGACAGGCCGAAGAGGCCCGGCGTCAGGCGGAAAAGGCCAAGCAGCAGGCGGAAGCCGAGCGGCGTCGCGCCGAATCCGAGCGGCGACAGGCCGAAGAGGCCGCAAAGCGCCGGCGTAACGAGGAGGAGCGGCGGCGGGAGGAGGAGCGGCGCCGTGCCGCCGAGAACCGCACGCGCCCCAAACCGGAAGCGGTCGCGGAGCCGCAGCCCCTGCACCCGGCCGGCGGCAAGTCGGTCGCCAGCAAGCCTGCAGGGAACATCAAGCCGGCGCCGAGCGGCAAGGCCGAGGCCCTGAACATGATCGCCCAAGCCTTCGGCAACAAGGCAAAGCAAACGGACGGCGATGCGGAATCCCAGACCTCCGGAGACGAGGCAGGCGATGCAGACAGCGGCGATTCCGGGCTCAGTCCCGCCGAGCGGCGCCGGGCCCGACGCAAGCGCGGCAGCGCCGCCCCAGCGTCCCAGGGCGGCGGCCTGGCGATCGAGGTCAAGAGTAAGCGCCGCGACGAAGAGTCGTCCGCCAAGCCCGAAAAAGAGGACAAGCCCGCGGAGGCCAGAGGCCGCCGCGGCCGGCGCAAGCCGGACATCGACGAGGATGACGGCGACGATGCCAAGTCGACGGTGGTGCGGGTCCGGCGCTGAGATCGGCGTCGACGGGGAATCGGACTGGGGTTCTCTGAAAAACAAGAAAGCCGGGCCTGAAGCCCGGCTTTGCCACCGCGTCGGTTCCTAGATCAAACCGCGTTCAATTGCGCTCGCTCAAGCGCAGATAGTCAGCGCGTTGCATTCGGCGGGTTGGATCGCGAAGCGCGTTCGCCCGACCGGAGGACGGCCTGGGCCGGATCGTCAGCGCCGGGCCGACTTCTGCGAACCGTTGCCGGCCGAGCGCCTGCGGATGGCCTCGAGGGCCTGGAGCACCTGGGAGCGCCGCCGCGCCGCAACCACGACCGCGGAGAGGCCGATCCCGAGCGACAGGCAGGCCAAGACTACGTAGACCAGCGAATCCGGATCTGCCGGAATGCCGTCGATCAGCGCGGCGAAGACCGTCTCGCCCGCCTGCATCACGGTGCCGAAGAAGAGGCCACAGAAGATCGCAGCCACGACCATGGGCAAGGCCTTCTGCTTCATGAGGACCCCCAGCTCCTTGTTGTCCACTGCATGGTAGCCGCCCACCGACAGGCCTACCGACTCGAGCGGCGATAGGGTCGAGGCCGGCAGGGCCGCCGCCTCGATCGTGCCGCTGCTGTCTGCGTCAGTCCTCGACACTGGATGCAAGCTCCTCGATTCTCTGCTTTCCAAACATCCGCAGGTTGCCGCAGCGCCGGCACTGCAAGGAATAAGCCAGGTAGCACTGCCCCAACTGCGCGGAAGCGCCGTGACGGAGCGGCACCGCAAGGCCGTCGGCGCTGTCGGTGGCCACCAGACTCCAGTCCGGATAGCCGCAAAGCTCGCAGTTCACGTCGACTCCGGCGCCTTCCCAGGCCTTGGCGACCAGCCTGACGATCTCGACCCGATCCGCCTCCGAGACCCCGGTCTCGGATTGCGGCTCAGGTGCCTGGGTTTTGCTCTTGGTCAGGGTGCCATCGGGTGGTGACATGGATCGGTCCCTAGTTCGATAGACGTTGTCGGCCAAGGCAACCGCCCCGCGACTCCATGGCGACGAAAAGGTGGCTCGCCGCGATCGGCGGAGCCGAAATTCGGTCGAAAGGTTAACCGGGCAGACGTAAAGAAGGCCTTACCGGAGGGTCGCGCCGAGGTCGGAATCTGAGCAAGCGCGCCGACACGCAGAGGGACGCAGCGTGTCGAAACGCGGCGTTGGCCCAAAAAGCAAATGCGGCGGGGGTGGTGTGCCCCCGCCGCATTGGATTCGCTGTCGGCCGAAGTCCCCTTAGAAGTTGGGGAAACCTCGGTTGCCGCCCGGGAAGGAAGGAAACACGGGCTGCATCGCCATGCTCATCGAGCTCGAATCCTTCGATTCGACCTTCTTGGCGACCGGCTTCTTAGCGACGGCTTTTTTTTTGACCGTCGTGCGCTTCTTCGCAACCGTCTTCTTGGCCGCGGGCTTGCGCTTGGCCGCCATCTTGCGAACCGGCTTCTTGGCCGCAGTCTTCCGCTTCGCGGTCGTCTTGCGAGCGGTGGTCTTGCGGGCCGGCTTGCGGGCCGTGGTCTTCCGCTTGGCAGCGGTCTTACGGACCGGCTTCCGCTTGGCAGCGGTCTTGCGGACCGACTTGCGAGCGGTGGTCTTGCGCTTCGCGGCGGTCTTGCGAACCGGCTTCCGCTTGGCGGCGGTCTTACGGACCGGCTTCCGCTTGGCGGCGGTCTTACGGACCGGCTTCCGCTTCGCGGCGGTCTTGCGGACCGGCTTCCGCTTGGCGGCGGTCTTACGGACCGGCTTCCGCTTCGCGGCGGTCTTGCGGACCGACTTGCGGGCGGTCGTCTTCCGCTTCGCAGCGGTCTTACGAACCGGCTTGCGAGCAGTCGTCTTCCGCTTCGCGGCAGTCTTGCGAACCGGCTTCCGCTTGGCAGCGGTCTTACGGACCGGCTTGCGAGCGGTGGTCTTCCGCTTCGCGGCGGTCTTGCGGACCGACTTGCGAGCGGTGGTCTTGCGAGCGGTGGTCTTCCGCTTCACAGCCGTCTTGCGGACCGGCTTCTTGGCCGCAGTCTTCCGCTTCGCGGTGGTCTTGCGAGCCACGGTCTTCTTCGCGGCCGGCTTCCGCTTCGCGGTCGTCTTGCGAGCGGTGGTCTTCTTGGCAGTGGTCTTGCGCTTGGTCGTGGTGCGGCGCTTCGCGGCCGCACTACGCGCGGAGACGGTCCGGCGACCGGTCGCAGCTTTGCGACGGGTCGTGGCCGCCTTGCGCGTCGTCGTACGCTTACGTTTCGGCGAAGCTTTCGCCGTTCGAGTCGTAGCCATCTCTCTCACGCTCCTCGGGAATTGGCTAATGGATATGGCTTAGAGATGCCATCAATAGAGATGATCTCAAAAAAACTATCGCGAGAAAGGGTTACCGAATCCTTTAAATCCAAGGCAGCGACTCGGTGTTGGTCCTGGCGATTCGAAGAAGCGAAAACAGATCTTCTGCGATGATTCCATCCTGAGTCTTCGCCGCGCAGTGGAGGCGGCAGTGGAGTCGCGACGGGAATAGCTAGTGACCGCGGAGACGGGACTGCGATTTCTTACGGAGCAAGTTTCGCAACACCCTCGTCGCACGCCTCTACGTGACATGACAGTCGCAAAGCTGCGTCTCTTCTTGCCACCGCCGGAGGGGTCTACTCGAAGCCCTATACGGCTTCTCGCGGCTTCTGCGGAGCAAAAACAACCCTCTGATAGAAAACGCCGATTCCGATCAGCGCCAGGCCGAGTCCAGCGAAAGAAACGGCGCGCAGCAAGCCCGTCAGCTCGGCCATGTCGATCAGGAAGACCTTGCCGACGGCGAGCAATACGATGGCCAGCGACGCGTAGCGCAGCACCGCGTGGGACCGGAGGAAGGCGAGCCCCAGCAGACCGGCCGCGTAGAGCAACCAGACCAGCGAGTAGGTGTAGAGCTCGTTGTCGGTCATGCCCGGCCGTGAGAGATCGGGTCCCTGGAAGGCGCGCCGCACCTCCAGGCTGATGTAAAAAAAAGTTAGTGCGAGCGCAGCGATTCCGGATGCAGAGGCGAATCTGGGCAGCGCGGCGCGTCGAAGCACCGAAACGAAGAGCAATGCGAAGCCCGCCGGCAGCGCGTAAGCGAGCAGCAGAACGTTGAGCAGCGGCCAGTCGCCGACCGAATCGCCGCTCCAAAGCGGGTTGTCGACGAAGAGCTGCAGCAATCCGACCTGAAGTGCCGCCAGACCGCCAAGAATCCGCCAGGCCCATTCCATCACCACGCGGGGATAACGTGCGTTGAGCTGCGCCAGACCGTAGGCGACCGCGAGCCAGGCGATGGAGTGCAGACTCTGCTCGAGCAGCCCGTAGCGCGGATGATCCAGAGCACCGAACAGGAGGGTGCGGATCTCGAAGCTGATCAGCAGGACGCCGAAGGCGATGCAGCCGGCCTCGAGCAGCATCACCAGTGGACCGTCCTCCTGCTTGCGGAACCACCAGGCCGCCAGGAAGAAGGCGACCGCAGGGACCCCGTAGCCGTAGAGCACCCAGGTGAAGCCGGACAAGGTGCCCAGCGGATAGGACAGGACCTCGGGGTTCGCCAGCAGCCGGACCAGCACCGTCGCCGCAGCGACCCAGGCCAGGTTGCGCAGCAGGAGGATGCGGAGCTTCAGCGCAACCCAGGCCAGCGCCGGCAGCTGAAGTGCGAGGCCGACGGTCAGCCAGGCGCGCTCCAGGCCGATCGCGGTGCCGAGGCCGATCGCCGCGAAGCACAAGGCGGCGTAAACGCCGAGCGCTCCGTCGTAGCCGGCCTGGTCGCGATAGCGTGCGAGCAGGGTCGCGGCGCCGAGCGACAGCGCCGCCAGCCCCAGGGCCACCCCGGCCCAGGGCAGATCGGCCTCGAAGCGGCCGATGCGCCAGTAGACCATGACCAGGATCAGGAAAGAGCTGGAGGCGGAGAAGGCGGCCCAGACGTCCGGCCGCCGCGCGCCCCAAAGCACGGCGAAGCCCCCGCCGCCGAGAATCAGACCGAAGATCGCGGCCAAGGCCCGTAGGCCGGAGCCCTCGACCGGATCGCTTCCCGGCATCGACAGCGGCCAGTTCGCAATCAGCGCCAGCGCCAGCAGTGTTCCCAGATAGCTGACCGGCTGGAGCAGGCTGAAGCGCCAGGCGACCAGAACCGAGCCGGCGACCGCGATGGTCGCGAAGGTCAGGGAGAGGTTGCCGTGATCGTCGCTCTGGACCAGGCCCCAAAGCAGCGCCGCGGCCGCCGCCGCGGCAACCAGGAAGAGTCGGGCCGGCGGCGCGAGCGGCAGGAAGACCTCCAGGAGAGACTCCTCCTTCTCGGCGCGTTCGGGCGGCAGCGCCCGGACGAAGAAGCTGACCGCGGTCATCGCCAGGATGTAGAGCCCGAGCGGCAGAGTCTGGCCGGGGACATACGTGGTCAGCAGCCAGAGCAAGGCCCAGCCGTAGGCGCCGCCCAGGGTCGTCCAGGCCAGCCACCACCAGTCCTTGTAGCGCACCACGCCCAGCGCGGCGGCGGAGATCACCAGCAGATAGGTGAAGAGCGGCCAGGGCTGTGGTGTGCCGGTGGAGACCAGAAGCGGCGTCGCGAAGCCGCCGGTCAGGCCGATCAGGGCGATGACCGGTCCTTGCAGCAGGGACAAGGCGATCCCGCCCAGGGCGACCGCGGCCAAACAGAGGAAGGCCACCACGGGACCGAGGAAGCCATAGAGCGCGTAGGCCGCGTAGAGGCTGGCGAAGGCGATGAAGAGACCCGCGCCGGACAGGGCCGGCGGCACGTAGTCCGGGCGCAGGCTGGCGATCGCCTTCTGCAGGGGCCGGCGCCGCAGCCATTCCCCGGCGCCGACGCAGGCCAGGCCGAAGAGGAAGCCCAAAGAGACCCGCAGGCCTGGCCCGAGCCAGCCGCGCTCGATCGAGACCTTGACCAGGAAGGCGCCGCCCAGCGCCAGGGCCAGGGCGCCGACCCAGACCAGCCAGCGCGAGGCCAGGGACTCCTCCAGCCCAGCCAGCCAGGAGCGTCCGGAATCAGACGGCGAAGCCTGTCTGGATGGCTCGGGCGCGCGCGCGGCGGCGCGCGGCGGCGCCGGAGGGGGCGCCGGGCGCATCCCTTCCGGGGGCCGCTCTTGCGATGCGTCCTCTTCCTGCGCCGGCGCCTCCGGCAGGGGTGGCGGGCTCGGCGGAGCCGCCGCATCTGGTGAAGGCGCCGCTGGGCCGCCCTGCTGCAGCGCTTGGATCGCCGTCCTGGCCGCGGCCAGATCCTCGCCCAGGCCGGCGACGGCCCGGCGCAGCTTGCGGAGGTCGTCCTCGTTCCGCCGGAGGCCCGATTGGGCGATGATCCCGAAGATCGGCGCGATGAAGAGGTAGCCGACGATCAGGATCGCGAGCAAGAAGAGCAAGGGCTCCATGGCCTGTCCCCCGTTGTCCGCCGGGTCGTGCGCTCAGGCGTCAGACGCGGGCGCCGTCCTGGCCGGATGGTCGAACTCGCCGCGCTTCCACTGCCGCAGGTGATAGTGTAGCTGCTCGGCCGCCAAACCGTGCAGCATGAGACGAAACCCGGCCCGCAGGGTGGTCAGCGGGATGATCGGGTGGCGGTTGTTGGCGAAGTAGAGATGAAAGGGGCTGCCCAGCAGCTTGGCAACGTAGACGCCGATGGTCTCGTCCAGCTGCAGGGAGTTGCTGGCTCGCCAGAAATCGTTGTTGCGCAGGAACAATTGGTAGAGCGGGGTGTAGGCCTCGATCGCGGTCTGCAGATCGACAAGGTTCCAGCGGCCCTCGGGCATCGTCTCGATCGGGAAGTCGGCGTCGGTGATGGCCCGGAAGTTCAGCTTGCCGCGCGGCGCCAAGTCCTTGCCCTGGCGGCGCAGGTGAGCGCTGAGCTGGGCGATGAAGATGAAGATGTTCAGGTCGTGTTGCAGAAAGACGTCGTCGATCAGGTCTTCCAGGGTGTTCGGATGCAGCGGCACCGTCTCCGCCTTGAAGCCGGGCACGTTGTCGGCGATGAAGGCCAGGATTTCGCTGCCGATGTGGAAGTGGCGCAGGATCAGATAGTTCGCCTCGGGCGTGACGAAGGTCTTGAGACCCCAGTAGATCAGCCGGTGCAGCCGGGCCGAGGAATGCCAGCGGTTCGGGATCAGGACCCGGACCGCGGTGTTGAGGATGATGAAGGCCCGCGCGACGGGCCGCACGAAGGGCAGCAGCCGGGCCCGCGACGGCCGGCGCATCGAGCGCAGCAGCGCCGCCCGGGCCGAATCGTCGATCGGGATGCTCTGGTCCAGGTAGAGCGTCAGCCAGGGATCGGGGTCGGACAGCTCCAGGGTCGCCGGATCGAAATCCGGTGGAAAGGGCCCGGCCGCCAGCTCGGCAACCCGTCCGGAGTCCCGCTCGCGACGGCTCATGTCCGGCCCAACTCCTCGAGCTGCAAGCGATAGAGCCGCGCCGTGACCTTGGCGGTCTTGACGATGTCCTTGACCAGCTGCGGCGTCAGGATGCCGCTGTCGAAGGCCTCCCACATCTTTTCCAAGTGCCGCTCGTCGTTGTCGCCGTGATAGAGCAGAAAGCTCACCTGCTCCGGCGTCAGCCCGAGCTGGTCCTGGAAGGCCCGGCCCCACCTCAAGGCGAGTCGGTTGCCCAGGCCCTCGATGATGAACATCGCGCCCAAGAGGTCGATCGGGTTCTCGCGGCTGGCCTTGTGGAACATCCAGGCGGAGAGCGCTTCGGAGCCGATGTTCTTCTCGGCGCCCTGGATCTCCTCCAAGGTGCCGCCGACGGCCAGGTAGTTGCGCTCCAGCATCTGGAAGTCGCGGTGCTCCTCGTGGGCGTGGCCGAGGAAGGTCGAGCGCAGGTCGAAGCCCTCGGCAGCGATGTTGGAGGCGGCGCGGGCGATCCAGCGCGCGCCTTCCACGACCTGCTGGCGCAGGTTCAAGAGCACCAGCTTGTAGTCCTCGAGGCGCAGCTTGCCCCGGTTCAGCTTGTCGATGATCGGGACCCGGTTGAGCTCGGCCTCGAAGTCGGACCAGACCAGGGTCAGCTGCCGGATCAGCGAGGCCTTGAGCTCGGCCGCCGTGGGCCCATCCTGCCGGGTCGCGGGCGCCGCGACGACCGAAACCGCCTCGACCCGGGCGCCGTTGGCCACGGCCTCTTCCGGTCCGACCACGGTCAGCAGCATGGTCGCGACGATGAAGCGGCCGCTCTCCGGGACCACGCAG
>JASJAL010000185.1 GCA_030067055.1 Kiloniellales bacterium
AGCTCCGACTCGTCGCTGCAGGAATGGGTCGGCACGTTCTTGAGGATCGGCTCCTCGCCGAGGTAGAAGCGGATCATCTCGGGCACGAAGATGTAGACCGCCTTATCGTCGGCGATCCCCGCGCCGACCGCGTTGGCCAGAGTGACGTTGCCGGCGCGATAGGCCTGCATCAGCCCGGGCACGCCGAGCGCCGATTCCGGCCGGAAGGCAAGCGGATCGAGGAAATCGTCGTCGATCCGCCGGTAGATGACGTCGACCCGGGTCAGCCCGCGGGTCGAGCGCATATAGACGATGTTGTCCTCGACGATGAGATCCTGGCCCTCGACCAGATCGACGCCCATCTCGTCGGCCAGGAAGCAGTGCTCGTAATAGGCGCTGTTGTAGGAGCCCGGGGTCAGCAGGGCGACGGTCGGCTCGTCCCGGCAATTCGGCGGCGCCACCGAGGCCAGCACGCCGAGCAACTCCTCCGGATAGTGGGACACCGGCGCGATGTCGTGGCTCTCGAAGAGCTCGGGGAAGAGCCGCATCATGACCTCGCGGTCCTCGATCATGTAGGACACGCCGGACGGAGTGCGGCAGTTGTCCTCCAGGACGAAGAAGTCCTCCGGCCCGACCCGGACCATGTCGATGCCGGCGATGTGGGTGTAGACCCGCTGCGGCACGTCGAAGCTCTGCATCTCCGGCCGGAAGCTCACGTTGTGCAGGATCAGGTCTTCGGGGACCTTGCCGGCACGGATGATCTCGCGCTCGTGATAGACGTCCCAGATGAAGGCGTTGAGCGCCTTGACCCGCTGCTCCAGGCCGCGGGCGATGTGCGACCATTCGGCCTGGTCGAGGATCCGGGGGATGATGTCGAAGGGAATCAGCCGCTCGGGATCGCCGCCTTCGCTGTAGACCGCGAAGGTGATGCCGATGCGCTTGAACAGCAGCTCGGCCTCGCGCCGCTTGAGCTTCAGCAGATCCGGCGAGACCTCCTTCAGCCAATCCTCAACCCGGCGGTACTGGGCCCGGCAGTCGCCCGCCGTGCCGTTCATCTCGTCGAAGGCGGTTTTTGTCATTTTGCTCCCTGTGCCCGAACAGGGTCCCCTGCAAAACGGGCGCAGGTCAAGGGCTGAGGTGCCAGAGGCCAGCAGTTTCGGCCAAGCTGCCGAGGCCGACGACGGTATCGGAGGCCGAAAGCGTCAGTGACCGTCGGCGCGCGCGACCTCTACGGCGAAGGAGGTGCCGGAAGCCATGACGACCTGCAGCAGGAGGAGGCGCTGTTCGCCCGCGCCGGGCGGGGCGAGGCGCGGCAGCTCGAGGACCAGGCCGGTCACGGTCTGTTTCTCTCCCGGCGAGAGGCTGACCTTGTGGTCGGTCCGGGGACCGGTCGCACCCCGACCGCCGAGCGGCTCGCCGCTGGCCGCATCGAGATAGGTCGAGGCAAGCCGGAAGCCTGCGACCTCGAGGGCCTGGGGATAGCGGCGGTTGGGTTCTAGGGCGACGTCTTCCAGCTCCAGCACCTGCCGGCCGTCCCGTTCCTCGAGCACGCAATGGCCGCGGACCCAGAGGCCCCAGTCGCTGCCGTAGGTGTTGATGTAGAGCCGCTCGGCGGCCGCCGGGGAGGGCCAGAAAACCAGTAGGCTCAGCAGCGAAAGGCAGGTCGCCAGATGTCGCTTCGCCACCATCCCCGCGCCCCGGCCCGGCTAGCGCTCGGCGACGATGGTCGTCCCGCAGGGTAGAGGATAGGTCAGGGCGGTTGGATCCGCGGTAAAGCTACGCTCGGGCAGGAAGCAGGTGATCCGGCCTTGACCGTCGTGCCAGTAGAGGTGGGGGTTCTGTCCCTTGGTATCGAAGTGCAGGTGCGGCAATTCCGGGACCGCGCCCTTGCCGGAGACGCCGACGGTGCCGATCTGCTGGCCGCGCCGGACCCGGTCGCCGACGGCGACCAGTACCTTGTCCAGGTGCAGGTAACGGGTGACCAGGACCGCGTCTTCGCCGCTGCCGCCATGGGCGATCTCGATGCGGCGGCCCGCCACCTCGCGGGCGCCCGCCGCCCGGACCACGCCGTCCGCCGCCGCCAGCACCGGGGTGCCGATCCTGGCGATGATGTCGATGCCGCTGTGCTGCGGCCGGATGATCTTGCGCTTGGCGCGCAGTCCGCCGAGGACGCCGCGCGCCGATCGGTAATCGGACACGATCGAGGGCGCCTCCTCCGGCATGACGAGCGGTATCTCGTGAGTCCGCCCCTCGCCGTAGTAGCGCCACACGCTGCCCCGGTTCGCCTGAGAGGGCAGCGCCCGCGCCCGGCCGGCCGCGACCGCCTCTGGATCCCAGACCACCGAGCTGCCGACGGCGTAGAGCTGGCACTCGGTTTCGGAGCGCGTTTCGCAGGAGCGCAACGCGACCTGATTGGCCTCCCATTGGCTGCGGTAGCCATGGCTCCAGCCCCAGGAGCTTCTGGTGACCGACACCGCGAAGGCCTTCTTGAAGCGCAGGTCGGCATAGCGGTCCAGGTCCCGGAGAACGCCGGGGTTCTTGAAGGGCGCCGTGGCGGATAGGGATTGGGACCAGAAATCGGCGAGCGGCGCGGCCAGGGGCAGGCCCAGCAGGACCCCGCAAAGCACCGAGAAGACAATCGTCCTGATCATCACCGCTTCCTGCGCCGCGACCGCCGCGGGGCAGAAGGTTTCCGCGACGGCGTCAATCGACTCTCGAAGACAGAGTCTAAGAAAGCATAAATGAAGCTTGAAGGCTTCGTTTTCCCGCGCGAGAGACCCGGCGTCGTCACGAGGCCGGCGCGCGCGCCTCGTGCCGGAAGGCCGCGGCGATCAGGGCCTTGGTGTAAGCCTCGTGCGGGCGTTCGTAGATCGCCTCGGTCACGCCGCGCTCGACCACGCGGCCGTCCTTCATGACCAGCACCTCGTCGGCCATGGCGCGCACCACCGCCAGATCGTGGCTGATGAAGATGTAGGTCAGGCCATTGGCCGCCTGCAGCTCGCGCAGCAGGGCCAGGACCTGCTTCTGCACCGAACGGTCGAGCGCCGAGGTCGGCTCGTCGAGCACGACCAGCTTGGGCTTGAGAATCATGGTCCGGGCGATGGCGATGCGCTGGCGCTGGCCGCCGGAGAACTCGTGCGGAAAGCGGTTGCGCATCAGGGGATCGAGCTGGACCTCCTCCAGCGCCCGCGCGGCGCGGCGGTCGCGCTCCTTGGCCGAGAGCTCGGGCTCGTGAACCAGCAGGCCCTCGGTCACGATCTGGCCGACGGTCATGCGCGGCGACAACGAGCCGAAGGGATCCTGAAAGACCAGCTGCAGCTCGCGGCGCAGCGGCCGCAGCGCGGCCCGGTCCTGGCCCTGCAGGTCGCGGCCCTTGTAGCGGATCGCGCCCTCGCTCGGCAGCAGGCGGAGCAGCGCCCGGCCGAGGGTCGACTTGCCGGAGCCGGACTCGCCGACCACGCCGAGAGTTTGGCCCTCGCGCAGCGCGACGTCGATGCCGTCGACGGCACGGACCTCGTGCCGGTTCCGCGACAGCCAGCCGCCACCGCCGAGCCGGAACACGACCTTCAGGCCCTGGCCCTCCAGCAACAGCGGCTCGGCTGCCGGCACCGCCGGCTTCTGGCCCTCCGGCTCGGCGGCCAACAGCATCTTGGTGTAGGCGTGCTCGGGCCGGGCGAAGACCTCGGACGTCGGCCCGGTCTCGACCACCCGGCCTTCCTGCATGACGTAGACCCGCTCGGCGAAGTCCCGGACGATGCCCAGGTCGTGGGTGATGAAGACAATGGCCATGCCCAATCGCCGCTGCAGTTCGGCCAGCAGCTCCAGGATCTGGGCCTGAATGGTGACGTCGAGCGCGGTCGTCGGCTCGTCGGCGATCAGGATCTCCGGGCCGTTGGCCAGGGCCATGGCGATCATCGCCCGCTGGCGCTGGCCGCCCGAGAGCTCGTGAGGATAGGAGTTCAGGCGGCGCTCCGGCTCCGGGATGCCGACCAGCTTGAGCAGCTCCAGGACCCGGGGCCGTGCCTGGGCACGGCTGATCCTCTTGTGGTGGACCAGGGGCTCGGCGATCTGCCGGCCGATGGTGTAGAGCGGGTCGAGCGAGGTCATGGGCTCCTGGAAGATCATCGAGAGCTTCTCGCCGCGGTAGCGGTTGAGCGCCCGGGCGGAGAGCCCCAAGAGCTCCTGCCCGCGGAAGCGCACCGCGCCTTCGGTGCGGCCGTTTTGGGCCAGCAGGCCCATGGTCGCCATCATCAGCTGGCTCTTGCCCGAGCCGGATTCGCCGACGATGGCGATGGTCTCGCCGGCACGGACCTGGAGGTCGACACCGCGCACCGCGTGGACTTCGCCGTCCGGGGTCGAGAAGCGGACGTGGAGCTCACGGCTTTCGAGGATCGCTTCGCCGGTGGCGCTCATGGCTAGCGGTCCTTGGGGTCGAGGGCGTCGCGCAGCCCGTCGCCGATGAAGTTGAGCGCGAAGAGGGTCGCCATCAGGAACAGCGAGGGGAAGATCAGCATCCAGGTCGCGCCCTGGATGTTGCGTGCGCCCTCCGAGATCAGCACGCCCCAGGAGGTCATGGGCTCCTGCACGCCAAGGCCGAGGAAGGACAGGAAACTCTCCAGCAGGATCACCTTGGGCACCATCAGGGTCATGTAGATCACCACCGGCCCCAGGGTGTTGGGCACGACGTGGCGGCGCAGGATCCCGCGCGAGCCGACACCCAGAGCCTCGGCCGCCTGGACGTACTCCTGGCGCTTGATGGACAGGGTCTGACCGCGGACGATGCGCGCCATGTCGAGCCACTCGATGGCGCCGACGGCGATGAACATCAGCACGAAGTTCCGGCCGAAGAAGACCACCAGCAGGATGACGAAGAAGATGAAGGGCAGCGAATAGAGGATGTCGACCACCCGCATCATCATCGTGTCGACCCGGCCGCCCAGGTAGCCGGAGACCGCGCCGTAGGTGACCCCGATGAAGAGGGCGACCAGGGTGGCGAGCAGGCCGATGGTGAGCGAGATCCGGCCGGCGATCAGGGTCCGGGTCAGCAGGTCGCGGCCGTTGGCGTCGGTGCCGAAGAGGAAGTAGAGCCGCTCGACCTCGGCCGAGAGCACCATTCGCTTGCCGTCCTCCGCGGTCTCCTCGACCCGGGAGTCGCTGAAGTCGTTAGCCCGGTCCAGGTAGCGGGTGGTCCGCGGATCGATCGCGCGGCTCGAGGTCACGGTGACGACCACGCGGTCGCCCTCCTGGCGCCAGTCTTCTACCGTCACCCGTGCGCGGCGCAGGGCGCTTTCCAGGCTGGGGCCGATCTGCTCGGCCCGGGGATAGGGCGTCACGCTGGCCGGGACCTTGACGTAGCTGCGGTAGACGGCGTCGAAGGGATGCGGCGAGAGCCAGGGCCCGACCACGCAGGCCAGGACCATCAGCGCCAGGAGCGTCGCGCTGGCCACGGCCGCCCGGTTGGCCTTGAGCCGGGCCCAGGCATCGTCCCAGAGCGAGCGGCCGCGCTGCGGCTCGGCGCCGGTCCCGGCTTTGTCGTCGGCGGGTCGCTGGGCCAGGGCCATGGTCGCCTCAGTCGTAGCGCACGCGCGGATCGAGGACCGCGTAGAGCAGGTCGACGATCAGATTGAAGACGATGATGAAGAGCGCGATCATGATCACCGTGCCCATCACCAGGGTGTAGTCGCGGTTCAGCGCGCCCTGGACGAAGTAGCGCCCGACCCCGGGTATGCCGAAGATGGTCTCGATCACCACCGAGCCGGTCAGCAGGGCCGCCGCCGCGGGGCCCAGGTAGGAGACCACCGGCAGCAGCGCGCCGCGCAGGGCGTGGACGCCGACCACCACGTAGCCCGGCAGCCCGTTCGCCCGCGCGGTACGGATGTGGTTCGCACGAAGCATTTCGATCATGCTGCCGCGAGTCAGGCGGGCGATGATCGCGATCTGGGGCAGGGCCAGGGTGAAGATCGGCAGGATCTTGTTGGCCAGGGCGCCGTCGCCCCAGCCGCCCGCCGGCAGCCAGCCGAGCCAGATCGCAAACAGCAGGGTGAGCAGCGGCGCCACGACGAAGTTGGGAATGGTGATGCCGAAGGTGGCGGTCGCCATGACCGCGACGTCGGTGCCGCGGTTCTGGCGCAGGGCGGCGATCACCCCGAGCAACCCTCCGACCAGCAGTGCCAGCACCAACGCGGCGCTGCCGAGCTGGATCGAGATCGGCAGCCCGCGGGCGAAGAGCTCGTTCACCGAGAAGTCGCGGAAATAGAAGCTGGGGCCCAGGTCGCCGCGCAGCAGGCTTTCCAGGTAGAGCGCGTACTGTTGCCACAGAGGCTTGTCGAGCTGGTAGATCCGGTTGAGGTTCTCCATCACCTTGGCCTCGAGCGGCCGCTCGAGATCGAATGGACCGCCCGGCGCCACCCGGATCAGAAAGAAGGCGACGGTGACGATGATGAAGAGGGTCGGGACCGCACTGAAGAACCGTCTCGCCACGTAGCTCAACATGGCCGGCCCCCCGCTGCGGTCCCGTTCCTAACCCTACAAGGTTGCGGTTACTCCACGACGGACATGAAGCGGGTCGGGTGGACGTTCTGGATGTTGTCCTCCCAGCCGACCAGCTTGTCGGAGACCAGGCTCATCGAGCCGTAGTACATCAGCGGGATGAAGGGCAGATCGCGCATGAAGATCTCTTCCGCCTTCTTCAGGATGTTGGCCCGCTTGTCCAGGTCGGTCTCGGCCGCCGCTTGGTCCATCAGGGCATCGTACTCCGGGTTGTTGTAGTTGGCGTAGTTGAAGCCGTCGTTGTCGCTCTCGACCATGAACAGGAAGTTCTGGGGATCGGAGTAGTCGCCGATCCAGCCCGCGCGGGCCACGTCGTAGTCGCCCTTGTCGCGCAGGTGGGCGTAGTGGGTCTTGGTGTCGGTGTTGAGCATCGAGACCTCGACGCCCAGCGGCTTCCACATGTCCGCAATGGCCACCGCCGTGTTCTTGTGGTTCTCCGAGGTGTTGTAGCGGATCTCCACCTTGAGCGGCTTGTCGGGCCCGAAGCCGGCTTCCGCCAGCAGCTTCGCTGCCTGCTCCTCGCGGTCCAGCATCGAGAGGTCCTTGTATTCGGCGAAGGCCGGGTCGTTGTAGTTGCCGATCCCGGGCGGCACGAAGGAATACCCCGCGACCATGGAGCCGCCCCAGATCTCCTCGGCCAGGAACTCGCGATCGACGGCCATGGAAAGCGCTTGGCGGACTCGCACATCGTCGAAGGGCGCCTTGTCGGCCTTGACCGCGTAGTAATAGGTGCCGAGGTAGGGCGCGACGCGGAACTTGTCGCCCAAGGTCTCGCGCATGAACTTGTACTGCTCGGTCGGCGCATCGTTGTTCGAATGCAGCTCGCCGGCCTGGAAACGGCGCAGCGCTGCGCCGCGATCCTCGGTCGGATAGTAGAAGACCGTGTCGATCTTGACTTCGGCCGCCGAATGGAAATTCGGGTTCTTCACCGACTTGACGTGGGCGTTCGGGATGAACTCGGCCAGCACGTAGGCGCCGTTGGTGACGATGTTCTCCGGCCGCACGAAATCGCTGCCGTGCTTCTCCACCGTGGCCGGATGAACCGGCAGGCCGGTCTGGTGGGTCAGCAATTCGATGAAGTAAGGTGTCGGCGCCTCGAGGGTGATCTCCAGGGTGCGATCGTCGGTCGCCTTGACCCCGAGCGTGTCCGGCTTGGCTTCGCCCTTGTTGATTGTCTCGGCGTTCTTCACCGGATAGAGGATGTTGGCGTACTTGGCGCCGGTCTCCGGCATCATGATCCGGCGCAGCGAGTAAACGAAGTCGCCCGCGACCACGGGATCGCCGTTCGACCACTTGGCGTCGCCGCGCAGCTTGAAGGTGTAGACCCTGCCGTCGTCGGAAACCGACCAGCTCTCGGCGACGCCGGGAATGACCTCGGCCTTGGAGTTATAGATCACGAGGCCCTCGTAGAGGTCGCGCAGGATGTGCGCCTCGTAGACCGTCGAGGTCTTGTGCTGGTCGAGGGTTTCGGGGTCGGCGGCGTTGCCGCGGTGATAGACCATCTCGGCGGAAGCGGCGAAGCTTCCCACCACGGCAAGCGAGAACGCGAGGACCGCAGTCCTCAGCGAAGTCTTGAGCATAGCGATACTCCCTGTCCCTGTAGGCTCCGACGGATCGTCGCCCGTCGGTGTTTGGAGGAACACTATCCCCCTGCAGGGATTCCGACAATCCACAACTTCGGCGGGCAAAAAGCCCCGGCTGCTTCAAGGCTTAGGCCGGGCTCGGCTGCTCCTCGAACGACGTTTAGATTGAGGACGGAAGGCGTTGTCAGGGAACCACGAGGCGCAGGTTGCCCGACCGAGGTGAGGAGAGGTTGCGCTCCGGCGGAAGGGTCAGTGTGACCCTCGTACCTTCGCCCACTTCGCTGTCGATCTCGATGCGGCCGCCGTGAAGCTCCATGAAGCTCTTGGTGAGCGGCAGGCCCAGACCCGTGCCTTCGAAGGGGCGCGTGAGCGAGCTGTCGACTTGCTGGAACGGCTGGAAGATCGTCGACAGATCTTCTTCCGCGATGCCCGCTCCCGTGTCGGTGACGCTGACCGATACGGCGCCCGACTCCTCTTGTGCGATCGCGAGGGTGACGACACCGCCGTCCGGCGTGAACTTGATCGCATTGGAGAGGACGTTGAGGAGGGCCTGCTTGATCAGCCGCTCGTCGCCGCATACTTCAACGGACAGGGGTTCCTCCGCGGATTCCAGGGTTATGCCCGCCAATTCCGCCCTGGCAGCGACCATCCGCAGGCAGGCCTCGATCGTGGTGTCGAAACGAAAACACTCTTCTCGGATGGCGATGGAGCCGGATTCGATCCGGGAGAGGTCAAGAATATCGTTGATCACCGTGAGCAGGTGGATGCCGCTTTCGTGAATATCCTCGGCATAGTTGAGGTACTTCCGGGCACCCAGAGGGCCGTAGATCTGCTCCTTCATCAGTTCTGAGAAACCTATGACGGCGTTCAAGGGCGTCCGCAGTTCGTGGCTGACGTTTGCAAGGAACTGGGATTTAGCCCGGTCGGCGGTCTCGGCACGCTCCTTGGCGGTGATGAGTTCCTGCCGGGAGGCTTCGGCTTTGGCTTCGGCGTCTTTCCGCGCGGTGATATCCCTGAGCAGAACGATGTAGGTCGTTCGCTGCTTTTCCGCGAAGCAGCTGACCGCGGCATCCAGCGGAAAAACCCTTCCGGTCGAGCGTCGACCGAGCAGTTCGCAGGGCTCGGCCTTGGCGGCGATCCTCTCGAGATCGCCGGTCGTGCAGGGCTTCGCCGCGCCGCTCTCGGAGTTCAGGACGAAGTCGCCGATGTCGCGGCCCTTAAGGTCGTGTTCGGGATCCGCCAGGATCGACTTGGCCGACCTGTTGACGGTGGTGATCTTGCCCTCGGGATCGACCGTGACGATGGCATCGAAGGTATGCTCGACAACGCTGTTCATGAACCGGTCTTTGCGCAGCAGGGCAAAGCGCTGCGCCAGGAGGTGAGCGTTCTGTCGATGCAGGATGCCGAAGACGTTCACGGCGTAGGCGCCGAGGACCGCGAAGATCCAGGCAACGATGTCGAGGCTGATCGGCGCGACGTCATGGAGCAGACAGGACGCCAGGAACAGCAAAGGCGGAAACCAAAGGGTCAGGAGCAGACCTCGCTTCCAATCGCCGCCACGGAAGCAGGCGCCCAGAAGCAGCGAAAGGACGAAGATCCCGGAGACGACGATTGCCGGAGAGACCGGAACCAGGGCCCGCCCCTGGCTCAAGGTCTCGGCCGCCAGAGCCTGGACCATGATCCCGGGCAGCGCGTCGTAGACCGGCACCGGCAGGACGTCGCCCAGCTCGAAGGCCGTCGCGCCGACCAAAACCGTCCGGCCTTCGAAGAGACCCGCCTCGAAATCGCCGACCAGCACGTCGGCATACGACACGCTTGGAATATCTTGCAGGCGAATCCCGAAATCGATGGCGAAGTCGCCGCGCTTCGGGCTGCCGTTTTGAGCCAGCACCGAGCTCAGGGTCGGCACCGAACGACCCCCAAGCGGCGATGTCGTCGACATGCGGCGGACCAGGCCGTCCTCATCCGGGACCACGTTGACCGAAGCCAGCGTGACGTGAGGAAGGAAGCGATCCAAGGGCAGGGTCGAGATCAGGGCGCCGCCAGGGCGCAGCGGGTCCGCGTGCTGCACGAAGCCCGGCAAGATGATCTCGCCCGGAAACGCGGCCAGCGCCCGCTCGAGGGCCTCGTCGTTGCTATCGCGGGAGCGGGAACTGAAATCGACGTCCAAGGCGACACGAGCGGCTTTTTCTTCCGTCAAGCGCTTGAGCAGAAAGGCATGGAGCGAGCGCGGCCAGGGCCAGTAGCCGATTCGATGCAGGCTCTCGGGATCGATTGCGACAATGACGACATCGGATTGAGCGGCACGCTGGATCAAGGCGTAGCGGGCGTCGAGCAGCTTGAGGTCCGCCGCCTCGAATCCTCCGCCGAGGTAGATAACGGCGATCAGCGCCGCGAGTCCGAGACGTATCGAGAAGAAGCCCCCGCGCAGGCGCCCGGCAAGGCCTACGGCCTCGGAAGCGCCGCGGGAAGGTGCGCGACGTGACCGATAGCGGGCCAGGGCTGACCCTAGCCGACCGAAAAGAAGCGAGCTTTTTGGCTTCTTGCGAATCATGGCCAGTCGCTAGTCTCCCGCACTGACGGCTAGCAGAGCATCGGGACGGAGCGGCGCGCGCCCTTAGCCCCTGCCGCCACCGTTGCCACCGCCGTTGCCGCCACCGTTACCACCGCCATTGCCGTTGCCGCCGCCTCGGCCGCCGCCGTTACCGCCACCCTTGCCGCCGCCGTTTCCTCCGCCTTTGCCGCCGCCGTTTCCTGCGCCGTTACCGCCGCCGTTACCGCCGCCGTTACCACCGCCGTTGCCGCCACCGTTTCCTCCGCCGTTGCCCCCGCCGTTTCCGCCGCCGTTGCCACCACCGTTGCCGCCGCCGTTTCC
>JASJAL010000186.1 GCA_030067055.1 Kiloniellales bacterium
GCCCCGATGATGGCGACGTCTTGGTCGACCGGCGTCATGCCCTCGACGCTCACGTCCTGCCGCCCGACGTTCAAGATCGCGCGGTCGATCTCGCCTCGATCCGCGAATTCCGGTAGCTCGCCGAAGGCATCTTCGCTGCGCTCTCCGATCGGCAGCGAAGGCTTTCGCCTGAGCTCGAGCACTTCGGCTCGCAGGAGGAAGGCGTCCTGGAAGGTTTCGGGCCAGGGTCTGCGACGGATCGTCTCGCGGCCGAGCAGAATGCCCTCGCCAATCCGGACATGGTTGATCGCCGTGGGCATCCGTCCCTCTGCGATCAACTCGAGTGCGCTCGAACTGCCGCCGGAGATCCATTCGAGACGGATCCCGAACTCGGTTTCGACCCGACGCGTGTGCCGGACCAACTGGTTCATGTTCTCCTCGGAGGGGACGACGCCACTGAAGCAGGAAAGGCTCGCCCCGAGCCCCGCCAAGCGTAGGCCGGGGAGAGCCAGGGTCTCCCGGACGACAGTGGGAAGATCCTCCGGCCACACCCCTTCGCGAAGGTCGCCGAGGTCCACCATCACGATCACGTCGTGGATACGCCCTCGGCGTTGGGCCGCCTTGGACAGGGCGCCCAAGACGGCAGGCTCCGAGTTGAGACTCAGATCGACCGAGTCCACGATCTCCTCGACACCGGAGAGCCAAGGAATACGGAGCAGCATGATGGGAACCTCAACGCCGGCGGCTCTGAGCTGGGAGACGTTCTCCAATCGCGACTCCCCGATCGAGGCGACGCCGCCCCGCAGCATGGCCTTCGCCACCTCAGGATGACCGCAGGTGCCCTTGGTCACGCCCGTCACCGCGATTCCATGGCTCCTGCAAAGCCCCACAATGGTGCGGGCATTGTGCTCGATTTTCTCGAGGTCGATCGTCACACGGGGCTTGGCCATAGTCTCTCGCTGGCTTGTCTGGGATCGAAAGCCTAGGGAGCGTCTGATTCGCGCAGCTTGCGAACGAGGAAGCTGGCGACATCCTGACCTTTTGCACCTCGGCCGAAGCCCCCATCCATGCCGCACTCGCGAGCCATCGCCTGGGTGATCTGGGGGCCGCCCGCGATCAGGATGAAACGGTCTCGTAAACCCCGTTTCGTCGCAGCCTCGTGGAGGCGCCGCATGTTCCGTTTGTGGACGTCCGCATGGGTGATGATCGTCGAGATGAGCACGGCGCAGGCGCCAGTTGCTTCCACGGCATCAAGGATTTGTTCCGGCGCCAAGGAGGTTCCCAGGTAGTGGCAGTTGAAGCCGTACTTTTCGATGCCGCCGTGCTTGATGTCCAAGATCTCTCGGATGCCGACGGAATGCTCGTCCTCGCCTATGGTCGCGGCCACGACCTGCAAGTTCCGCGGTCGCACCCAGGCTTCGATTTCCTCATCCGGGAGCGCGGCCTCTGGTGCGAGCGACGGAAGCTGGTCGATCCTGATGGCGATATCGAGCACACCCTTGATCTCGAAGACGCTGCCCTCCGCGGGGTGCAGGAGTCTCCGGCTGATCACCTGGGGATCCCGAAGCCCCATATGCCTGGCCATCTCAAGCGCCGCCGCCTCGGCGACGCGCGGCGCCTCGGGGACGAAGAGAGTCACGCAGACGATGCCGTCGCCGTGCCGCTCGACCTCCGGCCGCAGGACCCCGGCGGCGCGGTCCGCCAGCGGTGCCCGGAGCCTTGTTTCGACGGTGTCCTCGGACTCGAGCTCGTCGATGTATCGGATCTTGGAGGGGTCGCAAAGGGTGCAGCCTCCGAGGTCGGCGCAGGCTTTGCCCTCACCGTCGTCATAGACGTTGTCGCCGAAGTGACTGCAAACCGGGGCCCCATAGTCGGCTTCCCGGCGCACCACACTGCCAGCGCCGTCCCCCGCCGCCGGCTCTCGCCGGATGCCATCGCCCTTCCGCTCCGGGTAGAAGCCGGAGTCGACAAACTGCCCCTCAGCCACGGCGGCATAGTAGCCGCCGCCTTCCAACATCTCCTCGAGAAAGAGCACGGCGCGCTCCTTCAGTTCCCGAACCTGCTCGGGCAAAGGCCCTGTCCGACACAGCGCGACCAAATCCATCAGGCCATCGACGCCCATGAAGGTCTGCCGCGCCGTGTTAACGCCGATCACGTTGTTGTAGTGCCACGGAATGTTGCGGCCTTCGTCCGGGGTAATCGTGCTCTGGATATCCGTCGAGGTCAGGCGCGAGATCAGGGTGTCGAGCACGTGGGTGACTGTGGCTTCGGTCGTGTCGGTCTCGATGTAGCGCGTGTTCTGCTGCGCCCGGAACTTGAAGCCCCTGAAAAGATCTCGGAGAGCCACCGCAAAGGGCAGGTCGAGCCGCAGCTTCGGTGCGGGCGGAGCGGTCGGGGGGACCGTGGACAGCGCGATCTGCTCTGCCGGCATACCGACGGCCCGCGAAAATGCGGTGTTGATCGCATGCTGGACGAAGATCTCCGGCGTGACCTTCCAGGCCTCCTTGGCCGTAGCACAGGCATTGTGCGCGCCGTCGATCTGCAGGATCTCGCCGTCAGCAAGGATCTTCTTCGCTTCAGCCGCGTCGACGAAGGAGCGGTGCATGTTGATGTCGCGATAGAGGACGTTGTACTGCGGGTCCTGATGCGCCCCGTTCATCCCTTCTTCCGAAAACAGCACGGCGATCTCCGGCCCCGCGAGCCCACTGACATAGGAGTGGAAGTTGATCGCTCGGCCGACCTCGTCTTCGATGGCGTCGAGCGCCTTGCGCGTCGCGCGAACCTGCTTTCGGGTGATCGGGATGCCGCCGACGCCCTCGGGCGTACCTTCCATGAGGCCGTCGATGTGGGACTGACCCGTTGTTCGGATCACCATAATGTGGTCCGCACCGTGCCACGCCGCCATGCGCATCCGTCGCAGGTCGTCCTCGAAGCGCCCGGATGCAATCTCGGTCGTGATCACGATCTCGCATTGCGGGTCGATGTCGCCGAAGTGGCGCGCCGAAGGCAGTGGGACGGAGCGCGCGAGGTCCTTCGAAGCATCCGCGTAGACGAAAGGACCCGCGCGATGGTCATCCACCTTTTGGCGCCAAGTCCAGCCTTTCCGCCTCGGTCGGTAGCGATCCAGGTCCTTGAGGACTTCCTGCAGGTCCAGTTTCTCTTCCGGGGACAGCTTCATGCCGGGAGCTCGTCCCAATGATGGCCATCCAGCAGCGCCGCGCCGGCTCCCCGGATCGAAAGCTTCTTTGCTCGTGCCAGCTCGAGAACCAAACGGCCGGCGCCCCGGCCGAGCAGGCCGCGCGCGGCGAAACGCTGCACGAGGTCTTGCGCCTCGACGCTCGAGAACCCCATGCGCAAAAGCACCGACCGTTCGATGGAGGGCGTGGTGTGAGTCCGCGCTTCCTCGATTAAGGGCTCGGCCAGATCGTCGACGAGGCGCCAGAAGTGCGCGTGAAGCTCCTCGTCCGACATCGCGCGCAGATGCGCGCGTCGCTTTTCGAAATCGTCAGGTCTCTCCTCGCAGCTCATTGATCACCTCCATGACGTCAGCCGGGCTGGACCGGGTTTCGGCAGCCAGGAACGCGAGGTCGTCCTCGCTGAGCCCTTCGCCCGTCGGATAGGACGTCAGAGCATTGCGCAGGTAGGACCGTCGAACATGCTGCAGATCCACGTCCACGACCTCGATCTGCGACGGATGCTCTGGAATGACAATAGCCTGTCCCGGCTTGTTGTTCCGCGGGTCGCCTCGACGAAGCTCGATGCCCAACTGCTTTGCCAAATTGAGCTGCGCGATCGGGTGCTTGCCGGCGCCGGTATACTCGGTCTCCTGGACCACCACGGTTTGGTCCTCGTCCAGTTCGCGGGCGATCGCAAAGGCCGCGGCAAGCGATGTGTTTCCCGCGGAGCCGCGTTCCAGGCCCTCGAGTGTGGCAAGCACTTCCGTCGCATAGAAGACCTCGCCCTGGGTCACGGTCACAAAGCGGTCCATGTAGCGCAGCGGGCGGGCGGCGTTTCGCGGCACGTCCGCCCGGTCGGGCCAGGTCGTGAAGGGCAGAGAGAAGCCGGTGTGGCCGGTCGTGAAGGACTTGCGGTTGAAATCGTGGTCGGAGGCCATGTGCAGCCCGGCGAGATCGACGCTGACCGCGATCACCGTCGTGTCGGCGGCCCCTGCCTGGCGCAGCCCACGGGCCGTCCCGGTCAGGTTCCCGCCGCCCGCATGGGTGACCAGCACGACGTCCGGGAACCGGCCAACCCGCTCCTGCATCTGCGTCGCCAGCTCCTGTCCCAGCGTCTCGATGCCCAGAATCGAGTAGGGCGTGTAGAGCGAGGCGTTGAAGTAGCCTGTCTCCTCCAGGGTCAGAAGGAACACGTAGAAGAGCTCAGGGCCGACGGACAGGCGGACAACCTCGGCGCCGTAGGCCTCGCAGGCGCGGGTCTTCTCCGCGATCTCCGGCTGTGCGATCCCCTTGCTGTCGAAGGCTTCCTGCACCACAACGCAACGCAGTCCGGCCTTGGCCGCCTGTGACGCCACGGCGGCCCCGTAGTTGCCGCTCGTCGCCGCGGCGACACCCTTGTAGCCGCGGCGCTTTGCCTCATGAACCGAGACCGAGGCCCGGCGGTCCTTGAAGGAACCCGAGGGGTTCGCCGCCTCGTCCTTGACGAAAATCCGCGCGCCCTTTCCGGCCTGCGCCACCGAGCGCACCAGCGCCGTGATGTTCTTCAGCTCGACAAGTGGCGTATTGCCGACGGCGGTCTGATTCTGGATCGCCCGCACTGCCTCCAGATCGTAGCCCGTGTCGGCAAGAAGCCCTTCGTAGTCGAAGGCAAGCGTGCCCTTCCTGTAGCGGTCGTAGTCAAGCCCAATCGACCTGCGGACAATCTCGGCTCGCCGGGCCATCACCGCTTCGTAGCTGCTGCGCGGCGTCATTCGGCCTCTCCCCGCTTCGCCAGGATGGCCTTTATCTCGCCCCCGATGCCGGAAAGCTCAGGGATCGGCGCGCCGAAGCTGTGCGAGTAAGCGGGATTCACCGCCGCCAGCCTGCCCCGCAGCTTGCGGCCCGTCGGCGTTACGATCTCGGCCTCCTCGCCAAGCGCAGCGGGCGCGACGAGGAAACCTTTCACCCGCATCTCCAGAGGGACCCCCTGGGTGTCCTGTGGCACCTGAGGCGCCCGCTCGCCGGCCGGCAGCACGGTGCTGTGAACCTCCACCCAAACGCCCTCAGCGATCATTTCAGCCATGGCCGGCCTCTCGCGGCGCAACACGGACCATGGCGCGCGCGTCACCCAGGATCGCGGCCGGAACCGGCAGATCCGCCATCGAATAAAGGCCCGGCGCGGCGCTCAGGACCCGCGGGATCATGTTGACGGCCAGAGCAATGGTCCCGATTCCGCCCGGAATTTCCGGACTTCCGCTCAAACGGACGGTGGGGGTACCACGGATCTCGATCGAGTCGCCGGTTTCCACACCTTCGAGATGAGGCTGCACCTGCTGAGGATGAATCAGAGTTATGGCAGCCGTACCGTCCTGGTAACCGACGGCGCTATGCAGACAGCCGGCTACCAGTCCGGGCTCGATCGTCGCGAAGGGAGTTGTGCGTCTGACCTGCGCGATGATGGGTTCCCTGCTCTCTTCGACGCGCTCGATATGCCAACCAAGCGCCGCCGCAATCATTTCAATCGACTCCGGAAAGCCCACATGACCAAGCACCGTACCGTCCTCAAGGCCGCGTCGGAAGGCCTCTGGCGAAAGACCGACGCCCTGACTTGCCAGGACCGAGGGACCATAGGGCGATAGATCGTTCACCCGCTTCGCCGAGATCGACTCGATCTCTGTGCAGACGCCGGTCAGCGCGATCACCAAGAGGTCGAGCACGAAGCCGGGGTTGATGCCCGTCCCAAGAACGGCAACGCCGTTCGCCAAGGCGAGCCGGCGGATCTCTTTCGCGAACTCCGGCGAACGGCGAGCGGGATAGGCCATCTCTTCGGCGATGGAGATCACGTGAACGCCCCGCCGAACAAGCGTCGCGATCTCCTCTGCCGCGTCGGATGCCCGGGAGCAGGTGGCCTGAATCGCGATGTCGGGCTTGCCGTAAGCGAGCGCTTTGGACAGGTCAGCCTCGACGGGGAGACCGAGCTCGTCGTGGCCGATCGCCGAGCCAAGATCCGTACCTGAACGCTCTGCTCTACGCCCAAAGGCACCGACCAGCTCGAGGCCCTCCTTATCGAGCACGAGCCGCGCGATCCCCGATCCCATCCGTCCGGTTCCCAGGATCAAAACTCGGATCGCTTCACGCATCAACACGACCTCCGGCCAGGCTTGAAAGGGTCCGCTCCAGTCTTAGCGATTTTGGCGTCTCCTTCTCTGACTCAGCCCCTAATTGTTCCAGCACGATCTTTCCCCTCCAAGATCATGTCACCTGGGGCCCTGATCTTCGTTCAATCCGCAGTGCGACCTTTCTCTCTTTGGTCCGTCTGCGCAATGTTCTCTGCCTCGGGCTTCTCGCTTTGCCGGAACCCTTCCGCCCGTCTCAACCAATCGACCACCTCTTGGTCACTGACCTGTTCAAATCTCTGATAGAACATGCTGATCGCAAAGAACGGGACCGGCGTCTCGAGACAGACGACCTCGTCCGCGTCTTCCTTCAGGGCTTCAATGGTCTCCGAAGGCGCGACGGGAACCGCCAGCACCAAGTGGGCGGGCTCGGCCTTTCTGACCGACCGCAAGGCGGCTCGAACCGTGGCCCCGGTCGCGATCCCGTCGTCGACCACGATGGCGGTACATTCCTTAACCTCGACACGGGGCCGACTGGACAGGTAGAGCGCTCTGCGCCGGTCGATTTCAGCGAGCTTCCGCCGGACCTCCTCCTGCAGGTAGAATTCCGAGACCCCCAGCATCCGGATGACGTCGTCGTTGCGTATGGTGAAGGGATGGCCGCCATCGGCGACGGCGCCCAGGGCCAGCTCGGGCTGATTTGGCGCGCCGATCTTGCGAACAAATATCAGGTCCAGCGGTGCAGCCAGTGCTTTGGCCGCTTCAAAACCGATTGGCAGGCCGCCTCTGGGAAGGGCGAGCACAACCGGCCGCTTGTCCTTAAAGACAAGCAGCTCATCCGCAAGGCGACGGCCCGCCTGGTTGCGATCCAAGAACTGCCCGCCGCCTAGGCCGCGTGCCTGGAGTTCATGTGCTTTGTGAACCATTGTCCCGCCGCACCAATGACGACATCGAACACACCGTGTTCCTCGATGAGATGACTCGCCTCAGGGACCATCAAGAGATCCTTCTCACAGGTCATCTGCGACATCGCCGCCCGGTTCAGCGCCAGGACTTCCTGATCCTCGCTGACGACGATGAAGAGCGACGGGGCGTGAACCTTTGGCAGGCCCAGCCCGGTGAGATCCGAGCGACCGCCGAGGGACACAGGTGTTTCGCGCGCTCAAGCGGCTGCTGCCACTGCCGTGCGCGAACAACACATTCGCCTTCGCGGTCGGCGGAATTGTCAGAATCCCCTTGAGGTCATAGAGCGGGATCACAACACCTTTGCTCTCGAACGCTGCCCCTTCCTGCTGCTTGCTTTTGGTTCTGGTTTGCATCGTCGTTTCGCCAGCTAATGCTTAAGCCCTGCGCCTTCGAAAGACACATGAAGGAAGCTGACAGCAGTTTCCTTAACCTAGATCATGTTTCGCGCTTACTGGCGGCCAAGAAATCGGGCGCCGCCCAGCGGCTGGGGAAATGGGGATGAGGGCTAAGCAATGACACCGTCACGTGGCAGTTCTGCCGACGATTTGGTGAAATTGGCGGACAAGGTCGCATTTCTCCGGCGGCCCGACAGCTATCCGGAGCGCCCGAAGTCGGTCGAAGCCGTTGAAACCCATATGTCCTGGGTGTTCCTGACCGACCATCACGCTTACAAGCTGAAGAAACCTGTTCGCTATGACTTCCTCGACTTCAGCAGCATCGAGGCACGCCGCCTCGACTGCCAGGAGGAGGTGCGCCTCAACCGCCGCCTAGCACCCGACGTCTACCTAGGCACGCTGCCGATCAGGGCTCAACCCGGCAAGCTGTCGCTCGAAGGAACGGGCACAATCGTGGATTGGCTGGTCAAGATGCGGCGCTTGCCGAGGGAGCTCATGCTGGACCAGGCCATCCGCGAACGTCGGGTTCAGGAAGACGACATCGAAAGAGTTGCAGAGGTTCTTTCCAAATTCTATCGGACGTCTGCCCGCCTCGAGTTGGCGCCGCAAGAATACCGTGACCGCTATCTCAAGGACATCCAGGCGAACCTCGACGCTCTCTCAAGGCCGCCCCTTGGCTTGTGCGGCTCTATGATCGATCGCGTTGGCATGGCGCAGTTGAGCCTGCTCGAACAACGACCTGAACTCTTGGAAGACCGGATCCGCCAGCGCCGCATCGTCGAGGCTCACGGCGATCTGAGGCCCGAGCATATCTGGATCGGGCCAAACCCGGTGATCATTGACTGCCTCGAATTTAATCGCGATTTTCGCATCTTGGACCCAGTCGACGAGCTTTGTTTCCTGGCGATGGAATGCGAGCTTCTGGGCGCGGCCTTCGTAGGGAAACGCGCCCTCAAGGTGTATCGGCGCCTCACCAGTGACGACCCGGCGAAATCGCTTGTCGCCTTCTACAAATGCTATCGCGCCTGTCTGCGCGCTAAGCTGGCGGCCTGGCATCTTGCCGATCCTGAGATTGGCAACCCGGAAAAATGGACCGCCCTGGCACGCGACTATCTGGGCCTTGCGGATGGCTACGCCGGAGGGCTGACGCCTTAGACCGATCACGAGGACGCCCCGCAATCGGCGTCATGGCGGAAGACCGGGAGTCAGGCGCCGAGAAGTTCGACGATCGACCCTCCGGTATGGATCCGCTTTATGGCCTCGGCAAACAGTGCCGTCGCATCAAGGATTACGAGCTTTTCCTGAACCAGCTTCGGGCTCAGGCGGAAGGGCGGCACCGTGTCCGTGATGACGATGCTGTCGATCGCCGGATCCGCGAGAAGCTCGTTGGCCTTGCCCACGAAAAACCCGTGCGACACGGCGGCATGAACCTCTGTCGCCCCGGCCTTCTTGCAGGCCCTGGCGGTGCGCGACATCGTGGTCCCGGCACTGATCAAATCATCGATGATGATAGCCGCCCTGCCCTCCATGTCGCCGACCAGGGCGTCGCCACTCACCACGCCGGCGCTGCGCTTCTTCTGCATGAAACCGCTCGGCAGCTCCTTGCCGACCGCGGCCTCTAGAACCTCGCGAAAGCGCTCCGCGCGCTTCACCCCACCAATGTCGGGCGAGACGACGACCCATTCGCGGTCGTCCGCCAGGCCCGCGAAGTAGGCCGCGAAGATGCCGGCGGCTTCCAGATGATCGGTCGTGCACCTGAAGGCGTTCTGAAAGGCCGCCAGATTGTGCACGTCGAGGGTCACAATGCGGTCTGTTCCGACAGCTTCGAAGAGCCGCGCCACGTACCGTGTGGTTACCGGGTCACGGGACTTGGTTTTGCGATCCTTTCGCGCATAGCAAAGGTAGGGCGTCAGTACGGTGATGGACTTGGCCGACGCATCCTTCAAGGCGCCGACGAAGAACAAGAGGCGGCAGAGTTTGTCGTTCGCGCTTTGCCTGTCGTCGCCGTGCAGGGACTGGATCACGTAGACGTCGCGTCCGCGGACGTTGACCAAGGGCCGCGTCTTGTGTTCTCCGTCCTCGAAATCCCGTTCCTCGTGTTGACTGAGCTCAATGCCCAGGGCTGCCGCGACTTTCTTGCCATAGTCGCGGCTGGCGTCGAGGGCAAACAAGCAGATGTCCGCAACCGACGGCACGGTTTCTTTCGAACCTAGTGTTCGAGTTCGGAGCTCGGTCATAGCCGCCTCTCCCATCACTTGGCCTTAAGTCCCACGCGCTATTCGTCTCAGTATCGACAAAAATCGCTCAGCGGGCTTGGCATCGCCGCCCAAGACAGCACTCATGGCATGATCCGGTCATCGAAGAATTGATCTCGGTTAAGCCGGAGGCTTCGGTCTGCCACGTGGACGCGACCCTCTATCGCTCCGGGGCCCGGCATCTCAATAGTTTCCGCCTAGATGAAATGATCATCCAGCTTCCTCAAGTCTGTTGACGCTCATACCTCAGGCCTACCAGCCGGCCGCGCTGGTGCACCTCGTCTTGGGCAGTCACGTTCTTCGCTCCCCTCTCCTCTCTTCAGGCAAGGACCAAGAATGCGGCGATGCTGGGAATCGGCTTGCCAGCACTATTGCCAGAGGATCCACCAGGTGCCGTAGGGTTGCCGGCAGGCGACGCCATAGCTCTGCTCCGTCTCGCCGCCGACCGTGATACTCTGCTCGAACTCTCGGCAGTACTGGCCAGTGGTCGATGTGCCGTCGCCGACAGGCGTGACTGTCAGGGCCAGGGGTGCTGCTACCTCCAGTATCAACTGCGGCCCGGAACAGTACGTCGAGGGTCAGACCGGATGGGACCAATCTCTGAAGTCAAAACCAAGCCTCGCTTTCCGAGCAGTCGCAGGTTCCCACTGATATGGTTGGTTGCTATCAACGTACGAGTCGTGCCGCCGTTAATTGGTAGACGGGCTCAGATACTTGATCTGACTGCGTCGCCTTTCACTTGAGGCCCTCGAGGTCGATTTTCAGGGCAAAGAACTCCAGCAAGTCCTTCAGTGCGACGACGCCGACGAGGTTGCCGCCCTCGACCACCATCAGCCGACCGGTCTCCGATCGCCGCATGATCGACAGCGCCTTCAGAGCGTCATCGTCCGGCCCGATGCAGTTCTCTGCGCTACAAGGCATCATGATTTCTTCAGCCAGAACCTCTGCCCAGTTCTCCTTGGGCACATCTTTTATATGCTTTGCGTCGATGCAACCGGCCAGCCGTCCACGTGCGACAACGGGGAAGAGCTTGTGGTGAAACCTGTAGACATAGTCCTCAACCACGCGGTCGACCGGCAGTTCTGGGGGAACCG
>JASJAL010000187.1 GCA_030067055.1 Kiloniellales bacterium
GCTCCACCTTCACCACCCGATCGACCTACGGGAAGGCCGGGGACAGCCTGCGCCTGGACATCGATCCCAAGACCCATCCGGCCTGGACCGGCGTGCATCGCCTGGTCGACACCGGCGGCCAGCTGGCGAAGTTCAACAAGCGCTTCCAGGGCCTGGGGCTCAAGGGCGACAAGTAGACCGGGCCGACGCGCCGCGGCCCTCACCCGTTCATCATGGCATCCAGACGCGCCACGCGGGCATAGAGCTCGGCCGAACGTCGCTGCAGCACGCTCAGGGCCGGCGGCAACTCGGCACCCTTGAGCTCGCGGCCCGGCTCGCAAACCTTCTGCCCGCCCAGGCGCCGATCGCGCGACCTTGCCTCTTCCCGGCTCAGCTCACCGCGGTGCACGGCCTTTTGCACCAGGAGCCAGGCGACGACCTGGGTCAGACGGGCGGTCATGCGCAGACGTTCGCAGCTGCCGTGCAGGCGGGCCTGATCGGCCACGGGAACCGGGCGGTCCTGGCCGCCCTCGGCCGCAATGAGGTCGCGCAGCTCGCAGCACAGCCCCAGCGCCTCCTCGTAGGTGCTGTCGAAGAACGCCAACTCTGCGATCCGGTCCGACAAGGTCGACTCGCTGAAACGACTAGGTGATCAAGGCTCTGTTCTCTTCGCCTCTCGAGGATACCGCAAACCTGCCGCCGCCCGTCGAAGATTTCCTCGGCGACGGCGCCCAGAGCCCGGAACCCCTTGAAAAACAAGCAACGCCTCCCCATTTCTGAGTAGTTCCAGGCGAGCGCCTCGTAGAGGGTCGCCAGGGGAACGCGCATGAACCGGTCCGGCCGAAAGCGGCGGACCAACTTTAACCATATCGCTCAAGGAGGATGTGGCGATGCATAGTTTTGACCTGACCCCCCTGTTCCGTTCCACCGTTGGTTTCGACCGTATGGCCCGGCTGCTCGACAGCGCCACACGGCTCGACGAGCAGGCTGTTTCCTATCCGCCCTACAACATCGAGAAGCTGGGCGAGGATGACTACCGCATTTCCATGGCGGTTGCCGGCTTCGGTGAGGACGCCCTCGATGTGACGGTCCGCGACGGCACCCTGGTCGTCTCCGGCAAGGCCGAGAAGCGGGATGGCGAGCAGAAGTTCCTGCACCGCGGGATCGCCCGGCGGGCCTTCGAGCGCCGCTTCGACCTGGCCGACCATATCCAGGTCACCGGTGCGCGGCTCGAGAATGGCCTCTTGCACATCGACTTGGTCCGCGAGGTCCCTGAGGCGATGAAGCCCCGGCAGATCGCGATCAACACCGCTGATGGCAAGACCAAGTCCATCGAGCAAAAGGCCGCCTGACCGCGGTCAGACCTTTTCGGGGGTCCGGCCGGTCTCCGGCCGGGCCCTTCTCACGCGGACAACGACGATAGAGCGGCCCCAATGCGGCGGGCCGAAGGAGGCGGTTTTTGCGCCGACGGTAGCAGTGCAGTCTGCTATGACACGCGCGGCGCGGGGGATTCATCACTAGGGGAGACAAACCATGGCATGGCGGTACGCCACCCGGCTTCTGACGGTTGTCCTGCTCGGGCTTTCGCTCAGCGCCTGTGGCGTCAACGAGCTGCCGACCCGCGACGAAGCCGCGAAGGCTGCCTGGTCCGAGGTCGAGAACCAGTAGAAGCGCCGCGCCGATCTGATCCCCAACCTCGTCGAGACGGTGAAGGGTTTTGCAGCCCAGGAGCGCGACGTGCTGACCGAGGTGGTCGAGGCCCGCGCCAAGGTCGCGCAGATGACCATTCCCAAGGACATCATCGAGAATCCCGAGGCCTTCCGGCAGTTCGAGGCCAACCAGGGCGCCCTCAGCCAGGCGCTGTCCCGGCTTCTGGTCGTGGTCGAGCGCTATCCGGCCCTGACCTCGAACCAGAACTTCCTGGGTCTGCAATCGAGCCTCGAAGGCTCCGAGAACCGCATCGCCGTGGCCCGCCGCGACTACATCCAGGCGGTCCAGGCCTTCAACACCGAGCTGCGCACTTTCCCCGGCCGGATCTGGGCGGTCGTGCTCTACAGCGACCTCAAACTGAAGGAGAACTTCAGCGCCCCCGAGGCCTCCAGCGAGCCGCCCAAGGTATCCTTCCAGTGACCCGCAATCCGATCGGTCGCGGCGCCCCGCTGCTGCCGCTGGTCCTGGCGCTGGCCGCCGGGCCGGCCCTGGCGGCGCCGGAGTTCCCGGCCCTGACCGGACGGGTCGTCGACGGCGCGAACCTGCTGACGGCCGAGGCCGAGGCGCGCCTGGCGCGGCAGCTCGAGAGCCACGAGACAGAGACCTCCAACCAAGTGGTCGTGGTCACCCTTCCCTCGCTCCAGGGCTACACCATCGAACGCTTCGGTGTGGATCTGGGCCGGCACTGGCAGATTGGGCAGGCCGAGCGAGACAACGGCGCCCTGCTGATCGTCGCGCCCAAGGAACGCAAGGTGCGGATCGAAGTCGGCTACGGCCTGGAAGGTGATCTGACCGACATTCTGTCCCGCGCGATCATCGAGAACGAAATCACGCCCCGCTTCAAGCAGCAGGACTACGAGGGCGGCGTCGAGGCTGGGGTTGATGCAATGCTCCTCGCCATCAAGGGCAGCTACAAGGCGCCGGCACCCAAGGCGCCAGGAACGCTGAGGCTCGATGGAATCATTGTAGTGGCATGCCTTAGCGGGTTTCTTTTTATCTTCCTGATGCTGTTCTTCATGAACTACAAATACAGTGCCGCACCGGGCCAACCGCGCCACAGGAAATACGCCGACAACAAAGGCCAGACCTGGACCTATAGGTCCGGCGGCGGGGGTTTCGGCGGCGGTGGAGGCTTTGGCGGCGGCGGCGGCTTCAGCGGCGGCGGTGGGAGTTTCGGCGGCGGCGGGTCATCGGGAAGTTGGTGAGCATGGAATTCATCAAGGACGAGGATAAGGCACGGATCGCCCGGGCCATCCAGGAGGCGGAAAGCCGCACGGCCGGAGAGATCGTGACCATCATCGCCCGGGAGGCGGACGACTACCCCTTCCTGCCCCTGCTCTGGGCGGCCGGTGCCGCACTTCTGACGCCCTTGCCACTGGTTCTGCTGGACCTGCCGCTCTCGGCCTTGCAGATCTACGAGATCCAGATCGTCGTGTTCCTCGGCCTCGGGCTGCTGACCCGCTGGCGGCCGCTCAAGATGCGGCTGATCCCCCGCTCCGTGAAGCGGCAGCGGGCCGGCCGCCTAGCACGGTCTCAGTTTGTCGAGCAGGGCTTGCACCACACCGAGGGCCGCTCGGGCATCATGATCTTCGTCTCGGTGGCCGAGCGTTACGTCGAGATCATGGCCGACCAGGGTATCAACGATCGGGTTCCGCCCGGATCCTGGGACGGCATCGTCCGCGATTTCGTGGCCAAGGTCCGGGCCAAGCAGACCGCCGAAGCCTTCGTGATCGCGGTCGAGCGATGCGGCGCCCTTCTGGCCGAGCACTTCCCGGCCGAGCAGCGGAATCCGGACGAGCTGCCCAACCACCTGGTCGAGCTTTAGACAGGCAGCCTCAGGCCACCACCAGCCGCGCCAGTGCCGTGCGAATCGGCTCGGGGATGGGCGTCGGGCGCATCCCTTCGCGCTCGACGAAGACGTGGACGAAGTGCCCGGTCGCGGCGGCTGTCTCAGCCCCGGCCTTGAAGAGGCCGATCTCGTAGCGCACCGCACGGTTGCGCAGCTCGCCGACCCGCAGGCCGGCTTCGACCGGTTCCGGAAAGACGAAGGAGTCCCTGAACCGGCAGGCGGACTCCGCACAGACGCCGATCACCGCGGCGTCATGGATGTCGAGCCCGCCTCCGTGGATCAGGTACTCGTTGATGACCGTGTCGAAGTAGGAATAGTAGACCACGTTGTTGACGTGGCCGTAGATGTCGTTGTCCATCCAGCGGGTCGGGATGGTCAGGAAGTGGGGATAGCCCGCGCGGGCTTCGGCACTGTCGTCTGTCATTCCGGGCTCACAGAAGGGTCTTGAGGGCGTCCAGGGTCTGGTCGGGCTTTTCGGCCATCATCATGTGGCCGCTGCCGGGGATGGTCTCGACCCGGGCGCCAGGTATCGCCTCGGCCAGCTTGCGGCCGGCTCGGGCCGGGGTCATGCGGTCCTCGGCGCCCAGTACCAGCAACGCCGGGCAGCCGACAGCGGCAGCCGCGTCCAGCCCCTGGTCGTAGCCGGCGCAGGCGCGCAGGTCGTTGAACAGCACACCCGGCTTCGCACTCTCCAGCAGGCGCTCGCCGCCGCCCATCAGCCAGAGCCCGGGCGCGGTGTTGCCGCCGAGGTGCCCGGCTGGGCCATGGCCCCAGGCAGTCACCAGGTCGAAGGCCAGGTGGTTGTTGGCCTCGGCCGCGGCCAGCAGGTCGGGGTGCACCGGCATGGCGGGCGCGGCGCCGAGCAGGGCGATCGCCGCCGTCGCCTCGCCGTGTCGGGCCGCGCAGTCCAGCGCGATCAGGGCGCCCATCGAGTGCCCGACCAGGGCGGCTTCGCTCAGGCCCGCTCCCTCCAGGAGCCGGACCACCCAGTCCGCCATGGCGCCGATCTCCTCCAGGAGCGGGCCCTCGGAGCGGCCGTGACCGGGCAGGTCGACCGCCAGGACTGAGCGGCCGTGGTGCGCGAAATAGCGGGTCTGCAAGGCCCAGACCGTGTGGTCCATGCCGGCGCCGTGCAGGAAGACGGTTGCCGGCAGGCGCGGATCGAAGGGCCGGCCGCCGGTCGCGGCGAAGACGGCCTTGTCGTCGACCTGAAGCTCCATCGCCGGTGCCGTCAGCTCTTCTGCGAGGCGCGCAGGGCCTGGCGCAGGTCCTCGACGATGTCGCCGGGGTCCTCCAGGCCGACGGACAGCCGGATCATGTCCTCGCCGACCCCCGCGGCCTTGAGCTGTGCGGCATCCATCTGTTGATGGGTGGTGCTGGCCGGGTGGATCACCAGGGTCTTGGCGTCGCCGACATTGGCCAGGTGCGAGGCCAGTCCGCAAGCCTCGATGAAGCGCCGGCCGGCGTCTCGCCCGCCCTTGATGCCGAAGGACACGATCGAGCCCGCGCCCTTGGGCAGCAGGCGCTTTGCCAGCTCGTGGTCCTCGTGACTGGGCAGGGTCGGATGCAGGACCCAGGCCACGGCCTCGTTCTCGAGCAGGAACTCCAGCACCTTGGCGGTATTGGCGACGTGGCGCTCCATGCGCAGCGGCAGGGTCTCGACGCCCTGGAGTATGTGGAAGGCGTTGGCCGGGCTCATGGCGGCGCCGAAGTCGCGCAGGCCCTCGGCCCGGGCCCGCATGCAGAAGGCCTGGGGGCCGAACTCCTCGGCGAAGTCGATGCCGTGATAGCCGGCGTAGGGCTCGGTCAAGGTCGGGAAGCGGCCGCTCTTCTCCCAGTCGAACCGGCCGCCGTCGACGATGACGCCGCCGATCGCGACACCATGGCCGCCGAGCCACTTGGTCGCCGAGTGCATGACCAGGTCGCAACCGAACTCGACCGGCCGGCAGAGGTAGGGACTGGCGAAGGTGTTGTCGATCAAGAGCGGCAGCCCGGCGCGATGGGCGATCTCGGAGACCGCAGGGATATTGAGGACTTCGAGGCCCGGGTTGCCCAGGGTCTCGGCGAATATCAGGGCGGTTTCCGGCCGGATCGCCGCCTCGATGCCCTTGAGGTCGCGCGGCTTGACGAAGGTGGTCTCGATCCCGAAGCGCGGCAGGGTCAGGGCCAGGAGGTTAACGCTGCCGCCGTAGAGCGAGGCCGAGGCGACGATGTGGCCGCCCTGCCCGGTCAGGGTCGTGATGGCGAGGTGCAGCGCCGCCTGGCCGGACGCCGTGGCGACGGCGCCGACACCCTGCTCCAGGGCCGCCACCCGTTCTTCCAGCACCGCCGTGGTCGGGTTGGAGATCCGCGAGTAGATGTGACCGGTCCGCTCCAGATTGAAGAGCGCCGCCGCGTGGTCGGTGTCGCGGAACACGTAGGAGGTGGTCTGATAGATCGGCACCGCCCGCGATCCCGTGGTCGGATCGGGCCGCTGTCCGGCGTGCAGGCTCAAGGTGTCGAACTTGAGAAACTTCGGATCGGCCATGGCGCATCTCCCCTGGCGCCACCTTACATGAAACCGTCGCACTGGCCAGCGCCGGCACACAGGCCAAGCTCAGCCATGCCCGCGCCGGTGTAATGGCCGAAAGAAGTTTTGGATGAGCTGGAAATAATTAGGCTTCTAAAGAACTTGGAGGGCTATGAACCTGGCTTTCGCCGGCTCACGCCCTCCTTGTTCTTTGAAGCCTCGACCTGTCAACTTGCCGTGGGAGGAGAGACTATGGTGCTCCTCGTAAGCGGTCAAGATGGGATTCTGGCATAAGGGAAAACCCGCGCCAGAAAACAAGGCCGCCCGGCCAAAAAGGCCGGGCGGCAAGTCAACAGGGAGGCATTCAAGGAACGGATACACGTCAGAGCGACGTGCCAGGCTCCCGTGGGAGGACAGGAACCAATACCGTCACTGCCCAAAATAGTGAGCGGTTCCTAACAAATGGTTAATTTCTTAACCAAATATGCCCAGCGAAGGAAAATCTGTGGAAAAAATGCCGATTCTCGGCCTCGACGGCTGCCCCGCCGGCTGGGTCGCGGTAACCCTGGCGCCGGAATCCGGCGAATTGAAGGCGAGGCTGGCTGCAAACTGGTCGGAACTGGCCCTCGAGCGGGACTCCGCCGCGATGGTCGCGGTCGACATGCCGATCGGCCTGGCGGATGCCGGACCCCGCGGTTGCGATGTCGCGGCCCGAGGGCTGCTTCCGCGCGGCCGGAAGTCCAGCGTCTTTCCCGCCCCGCGGCGCTACATGCTGGAGTGCGGCTCCTGGGCGGAGGCCCAGGCCGAGGGCCGGCGCCGCGAGAGCTGCGGCCTCAGCAAGCAGAGCTGGAACATCCTGCCCAAGATCCGCGAGCTGGACGCGGCGCTTGGCCCCGCCGACCAGGATCGCGTCCGAGAGGCCCATCCGGAGCTGATCTTCCACCACTTGAATGACTGGGAGCCCCTACCCGGCAAGCGCAGCGCGGACGGCCGCGAGGCCCGCTTGCAGCTCCTTGCGGCCTCGGGTCTGAAGGGCGTAGAACCGCTGCTCGACCTCTTCCCGCGCGCGCAGGCCCAGCCGGACGACATCATCGACGCCGCGGCCTGCGCACTCGCCGCCCGTCGCATGGTCCAGGGCGACGCGGTCCGCCTGCCCGCAGACCCGCGGCACGACGCCAGAGGTCTCAGGATGGAGATCTGGTACTAGATCACGATCGTTTCACGCCATCCTGGATGAGCCCCGCCACCCAGCTTGCACAGCCGGGCATCTCGGAGACAGGATGGCGCCCATGACGACACTTGTAACGGGCTTCGAACCCTTCGGCGGCGCAAGCAGCAACGCATCCGAACTGGTCGTGACGGCCCTGGCCGCACAGGCTGGAGCCGATGTCGCCACGGCCGTCCTGCCCACCTCCTACTCTCGGGCCGCGGCCAATATCTGCGACCTGCTTCGAGACCAGCGGCCGCGCCGGGTCCTGATGCTCGGGCTTGCGAACGGCTCGGCCCGGATGCGCTTCGAGCAAGTTGCGCTGAACCTGAACGATTCCACGGCCCCCGACAACGACGGCGAGGTCCGCCTCAGGCAGCGCATCGTCGTCGAGGCGCCCGTCGGCTACTGGAGCACCTTGCCGCTTGGCCGCATGGCCAAGGTCGCCCGCCGACACGGCGAAGAGATCGAGTTCTCGCGCGATGCCGGCGGCTACGTTTGCAACCACGTCTTCTTCACGGCAGCGCACCTGGCGGCGAGAGACCTCCCCGGCACCGATGCCGGATTTGTGCACCTGCCGGCCGTCGAGCAGGCGGACTCACGCCTGAAGCGCTTCATCGAAATCGTCAGGGCCTGGATCGCCGAAGCCTGACAGTCAATAGATGTCCCTACTGTGCCGTCCAGCCGCCGTCGATGGAGTGGGTCGTGCCGGTGATCTGGGCCGCGCCCGGGCCGCAGAGGAAGGTCGCGAGCGCGCCGATCTGTTCGACCGTTGCGAACTTCTTCGAGGGCTGCTTTTCGGCGAGCAGTTCATGTTCGGCCTGCTCGACCGGGATGCCCTCCTTCTCCGCCCTGGCCTCGATCTGCTTCTGAACCAGCGGGGTCAGGACCCAGCCCGGGCAGATCGCGTTGCAGGTGATGTCGGCTTCGGCCGTCTCCAGCGCGACGACCTTGGTCAGTCCGACCACGCCGTGCTTGGCGGCGACGTAGGCGCTCTTGTTGACCGAGGCGACCAGGCCGTGGGCCGAGGCGACGTTGATGATCCGGCCCCAGTCGCGTTCGCGCATCTTCGGCAAGACCGCGCGAATGGCATGGAAAACGCCGGTCAGGTTGATCGCTATGACCGCGTTCCAGCGCTCCGGCGGGAAGGCCTCGACCGGATCGGTGTGCTGGATGCCGGCGTTGTTGACCAGGATGTCGACCCCGCCGAAGGCCGCCTCGGTCTCTTCGACCATGGCCGCGATCTCGTCCGGCTTCGAGAGGTCGGCGCCGGAGAAACGGACGTCTACTCCCGCCTGCTCGGCGATCTCATGGCGCAGGCTTTCGATCTCGGCGGCGTCTCCGAATCCGTTGAGCACGATGTTACTGCCCTGCTCCGCCAAGGCGCGAGCAACCCCAAGCCCGATGCCGCTGGTCGATCCCGTCACCAAAGCCGTCTTGCCTTCGAGCATACCGTCCTCCTTTTCTCCAGCCCTCGTACAGAGGCTTAAATAGTCGCGAAGGGCGGCAAGAGAAAGCGAAACAGCCGTAATGTGCCAGCCTAATTGCTGGAAACGGCACGTCCGGGCGCTCAGAATGAGCGTCGATATGACCCCGCTCGCTGCCTGGCTGTTCCTGATCGGCTTCTACGTACTGCCTGTCGCACACGTGGTACTCTCGCCCAGAGGCGGGCCCTGGCGCGTGCCGCCTGGCGCGCGCTGCCCCTTCAGCCCGCGAGTCGGCTGGCTGGTGATCGTCTTGACGCTGGGGGCGCTCGGCTGGTTGCTATACCTGCGGGGCCGCAGCCGCCGGACGCCGGTCTAGCTCTTGAACAGCGAATCCGCGCCCGAGAGATAGGCCTTCTTGGCGGCGATTTTCTCCTTCACCCGCTCGGCCTCGGCCTCCAGCTTGGCCAGGTATTCCTCAAGTTCTTCGACCCCGAGGTTCTCCAGGTCCTTGGGCTTCGGCTGCTTGGTTCTGGGTTCAAGATCTTCCAGTTCCATATCGGGCCCCTTGAAGATGCTGCGCTTGCCTTCCCTGGCCGCATGATACTAGATCGGCCGCAGGGCGCCAGCGTTGGGGAGACCAGGATGTACCAGATACCGGAAAGCATGACCGCCATCGAAATCCCGGAGCCGGGCGGCCCCGAGGCCCTGGTGCCCTGCACCCGTCCGGTGCCCCAGCCCGGAGAAGGCGAGCTGCTGATCAAGGTCGCGGCCGCCGGCGTCAACCGGCCCGACGTGCTGCAGCGCAAGGGCGGCTATCCCCCGCCTCCGGGGGTGACGGACATCCCGGGCCTGGAGTTGGCCGGCGAGGTCGTCGCCACCGGGCCGGGCGTCACCGACTGGCACGGCGGCGATCAAGTCACTGCGCTGGTCGCCGGCGGCGGCTATGCCCAGTACTGCACCGCGCCGATCGGCCAGTGCCTGCCGGTGCCCAAGGGCATGAGTCTGGCCGAGGCCGCGGCCCTGCCGGAGACCTTCTTCACCGTCTGGTCCAATGTCTTCGACCGCGGCGGCCTGCAGTCCGGCGAGAGCTTCCTGGTGCACGGCGGCTCCAGCGGCATCGGCACCACGGCGATCCAGCTGGCCGCGCGCTTCGGCGCCAGGGTCTTCGCCACCGCCGGCTCGGCCGAGAAGTGCCGGGCCTGCGAGGAACTGGGCGCGGAGCGGGCGATCAACTACCGCGAGGAGGACTTCGTCGACGTCGTGACCGAGGCCACGGGCGAAGGCGTCAACTTGATCCTAGACATGGTCGGCGGCGACTATATCGCCCGCGACATCAAGGCCCTGGCGCCCGAGGGCCGGCTGGTCTTCATCGCTTTCCTGCACGGCTCGAAGGTCGAGATCAATTTCCTGCCGATCATGTTGAAGCGCCTGACGGTCACCGGCTCGACCCTGCGCATCCGGCCTTTCGACTTCAAGGCGGCGATCGCACAAAGCCTGAAGGACAAGGTTTGGCCCCTTCTCGAGTCCGGCGACGTCAAGCCATTGATGTATAAGACTTTTCCACTGGCCGGAGCGGCCGAGGCCCACCGCCTGATGGAGAGCAGCACCCATATCGGCAAGATCGTACTGACCGTCTGAGCCTCGCGGGACCGTGCGCCAAATGAGGCGCTACGGGCTTTCCAGGGCCGGTCCCGGCGCCTATATTCCGGCTATCCCCCATTTAGCGTGAGGGTGATCTGCGGGCGATTCGGCCCGCTGGGCTTGTTCGGCTCGTGAGCCGGCCTGCCGATGGAGGAAGCATGTCCAAGCCGCTTATGCCCAAGGCCACCGCGGTGTGGCTCGTGGAGAACACGGCCCTGACCTTCGATCAGATCGCGGAATTCTGCGGCCTGCATCATCTGGAGGTCCAGGGGATCGCCGACGGCGAAATCGCGACCGGGATGCAGGGCCTGGATCCCATCGCCAACAGTCAGTTGACCAAGGACGAGATCAAGCGCTGCGAGGCCGATTCGACGGCGCGCATGCGGCTCGCCAAGCAGGACCTGCCGCAACCGGCGAAGCGGACCAAGGGTCCCCGCTATACGCCGGTGGCCAAGCGCCAGGACAAACCCAACGGCGTCGCCTGGCTGCTGCGCAACTATCCCGAGGTGTCGGACGCCCAGATCAGCAAGCTGATCGGCACTACCAAGAACACCATCCAGTCGGTGCGCGAGCGGACCCACTGGAACATGGCCAACATCCAGCCGCGCGACCCGGT
>JASJAL010000188.1 GCA_030067055.1 Kiloniellales bacterium
GTGCCGCCGAAGTTGAGCGGGCGCCGACCGGATCCGGGCCTGATCCTTTCTGCAAATCCAAAGGTGCCGTCACGGCTATCGCGTCTTGGCACCGAAGCCGGATCGGTAGGCTAAAGTCCGAATCGGCACCGCTCGGCCAGGATGTCGAGCCAAGAGTTTTGGTAAAGATCAGTAGCTGACGTGAAAATTGCCAAGTAAAATATAATCAAGGTTGAATTTTATACTTTAAATCGGGCAAGATTATTGTGTTGGCGATCGGGGGGTGGCCCGAACGGATGTCCGTCGGCGCCCGATCAAGGACCCCGAGTTTGCGCTCAATGGGTCTTTGGCGGAACGGGCGTTGGAAAACCTGGGAGATACCGGCGCCGGCGGGCCCAGGTTCAGGGGGGATTGGAGAAATGACCGCGCGTCTTCTTTTCGTCGGCTTCGATGCCGCCGGCGCGCCCTTGCTCGAACGTTGGGCCAAGGCTGGCGACCTGCCCAACCTCGCGCGGTTGCGCCGTGAGGCGACCAGCATCGCATTGGACAGCCCGATGGAAACCCTGCCCGGTGCGATCTGGTCGGAGATCCCGCAGGGCCGTCCGTGCCACGTCGAGGGCCAATTCTTCCACTTCGGCCAAGCTTTTCCGGAGGAGGGTAAGATACGCCGCCTGCGGGAAGACGACATCGACCCCGAACACTATCTTTGGGCCGATTGCAGCCGGGCCGGCCTGCGCTGCGCCGTCGCCGACCTGCCCTTTCAGGCCTTCGTACCGGCTTTCAACGGCGTGCAGATCCGCGAGTGGGCGCTGCACGACCTATGGCTCGGGCCCAAGTCCGATCCCGAACCGCTGTTCGAGGAGCTCAGCGCGCGCTTCGGACCGATCCCCATGCATGAACAGCGTTGCGATAACCTCGTGCACAGTTGCGGTCGTGCGGCTCTGCTCGAAGCTCTGATCGCGCGGGCGCGCTGCAAGACGGAGATGTTGGTTCACCTGCTCGAGCGGGAGGCCTGGGACCTCTTCTATTGCGTCTACAGTGAGAGCCATTGCGCCGGCCACCAGTTCTGGCCCGCGCCGCAATGGAACTGGTATGGCCGGACCGGATTGGAGCGGGGCGCTACGGATAACTGGGCGGCCCTGCGCGAGGTCTATCGGGAGCTCGACGCGGGCCTCGGCCGTCTCCTCGACGCCGCGGGACCGGAGGCGAAGGTGGTCGTTCTTGCCAGCCACGGAATCGGCCCCTACGTCGGCGGACCGCAGCTTCTGCCGGAATTCCTGATTCGCCTCGGCCTGAGCGCCGGCCCCGATACCCCGACTCGGCGCAGCCTGAGGCGCGCGATCGGCATTCTGCGCCAGACTCCACCGGGCTTGAAGCGCCTGGCCTATCGCTTGCGGCGCTGGCCCGGTCTGGCATGGCTGGACCGGCAGGCGGGCACAGCCGGTGTCGGCTCCGACGAGAAGCCGCTCGGTTCGCCCGTCTGCAAGGCATTGACCGTCGCCAACAATCGCTGCGGCGCCATTCGCCTGAACCTCCAGGGACGCGACCGACACGGCATCGTTCCACCGGACGAGGCCGGAGCCCTGATGGACTTCATCGAACAGGAACTGCTCGCCTTGACGGATCCCAAGTCCGGCCGCCGCCTGGTGCTGCGGGTCGACCGCGCCGACGACCTCTTCGGGCCGGAGCGCTCGCCGATGGTTCCCGACCTCATCGTGGTCTTCCGCGGCGACCTCGGGAACATCGAGGCCTTCGAATCTCCGTCGCTCGGCCGCTTCCGCTACAGGCTGCACAAGTCGGCCTACAAGCGTATGGGCGATCACACGCCGGACAGCCATGCTTGGATCAAGGCGCCGGGCTTTCCGGTAGGGCTCGGGGGCGCCAGAGGCAACGTCCTCGATCTCGCCCCGACCATCCTCTCCCTGCTCGACGTTCCGGTGCCCGCCGACATGACCGGCACGGCCTTGGACCGGACACTGACAGGCGCGAGCGAGCGTATCGCCTGATCCCGTTCTGCTTCGCCGCCGCCCTCCGGCCAATTGCCGCAAAAACGGCGGTCCAAGTCGGCTCGGATATGGCCTAACCCTCTCGGGAAAGGGTAGAACCTTTCCGAAAGAGGTTGAGGGAGGCGAAGCTTGGTATCCAATCCGGCGGAACGGATCGGCCCCGGCCAGGCCGTGCCGGAGGAATCCTACACGCCGCCGGCGACCGAGGAGGTCAAGGCGACGACCTGCTACATGTGCGCCTGCCGCTGCGGCATCAAGGTGCACCTCAAGAACGGCCGGATCCGCTACATCGAAGGCAACCGCGACCATCCGGTGAACCGCGGCGTGCTCTGCGCCAAGGGCGCCTCGGGCGCGATGCAGCATTACTCGCCGGCGCGCCTGACCAAGCCACTGAAGCGGGTCGGCGAGCGCGGCAGCGGCGAGTTCCAGGAGATCGAGTGGGAGGAGGCCCTGGCGCTGGCGACCGACCGGCTGTCCGGGATTCGCGCGACCGACCCCAGGAAGCTCGCCTTCTTCACCGGCCGCGACCAGAGCCAGGCCCTGACCGGCTGGTGGGCGCAGATGTTCGGCACGCCGAACTACGCCGCCCACGGCGGCTTCTGTTCGGTCAACATGGCCGCCGCCGGGCTCTATACCCTGGGCGGCGCGTTCTGGGAGTTCGGCGAGCCCGACTGGGATCACTCCAAGTACCTGCTGCTCTTTGGCGTCGCGGAGGACCACGGCAGCAATCCGATCAAGCGCGGCCTCGCCAAGCTCAAGGGGCGGGGCGCCAAGATCCTGTCGATCAACCCGATCCGCACCGGCTACTCCGCGATCGCCGACGAGTGGCTCGGCATCCGTCCCGGCAGCGACGGGCTCTTCATCCTCGCCCTGATCCACGAGTTGCTATCCGCCGGCAAGGTCGATCTCGACTTCCTGGCGCAGACCACCAACGCGCCCTGGCTGGTGGTCCGGGACCAGGGCGCCGGCGAGGACGGCCTCTTCGCCCGTGACTCCGACGGCAACCCGCTGGTCTGGGACCGCAAGGGCCAGACGTTGCGGCCGGTCGCCGAGGCCTGCGAGACCCCGGCGCTCAAGGGCGAGGTCACCTTGCCCGACGGCCGCAAGGCGGTGCCGGCCTTCGAGCTTCTGGTCGAACGTTGCTTGGACCCCGCCTACGCGCCGGACGCCGTTGCCGAGCGCTGCGGCGTCGAGGCTGGGACCATCCGGCGCATCGCGGCCGAGCTTGCCGAGGTCGCCTTCGAGCAGGCGCTGGTCTTCGACCAGCCCTGGACCGACTGGGCCGGCCGGCGCCACGAAAAGATGGTCGGGCGGCCGGTCAGCGTCCACGCCATGCGCGGCATCTCGGCTCATTCCAACGGCTTCCACACCTGCCGGATCCTGCATGTCCTCCAGGTCCTGCTCGGCGCCATCGATACGCCGGGCAGCTTCCGCTACAAGCCGCCCTATCCCAAGCCGGCGCCGCCGCCGGTCAAGCCGACCGGGCGGCCCGACCAGGTCAAGCCCGGCGCGCCGCTGCCGGGGCCGCCGCTCGGCTTCCCGCGCGGGCCCGAGGACCTGCTGATTGATTCCGATGGCCGGCCGCAGCGCATCGACAAGGCGTTTTCCTGGGACGCCCCGCTCGCCAACCACGGGATGATGCACAGCGTCATCGTCAACGCCTACAACGGCGATCCCTATCCCATCGACACGCTCTTCATGTACATGGCGAACATGGCCTGGAACTCGGCCATGAACACCGCCGGGACCATGAAGATGCTGTCCGACAAGGACCCGGCGACCGGCGACTACCGGATCCCGTACATCATCTACGCCGACGCCTACTACTCCGAGATGGTCGCCTACGCCGACCTGGTGCTGCCCGACACGACCTATCTGGAGCGCTGGGACTGCATGTCGCTGCTCGACCGGCCGATCTCCGAGGCCGACGGCCCGGCCGACTCGATCCGCCGGCCGGTTGTGGCACCGGACCGCGACGTGCGGCCCTTCCAGGAGGTGATGCTCGACCTCGGCGCCCGGCTCGGCCTGCCCGGCTTCGTCGCCAAGGATGGCGGGCCGCAGTACCCGGGTGGCTACGCCGACTACCTGATAAACCACGAGCGCCAGCCCGGGGTCGGCTCCCTGGCCGGCTGGCGCGGTGCCGGCGGCGCGGCCGAGGGCATCGGCGCGCCCAACCCCGAGCAGCTCGAGCGCTACATCGAGAACGGCTGCTACTGGCACCAGGCCATGCCGCTCGAGCACCGCTACTTCCGCCACGTCAACCAGGGCTACCTGGACTACGCCGCGGGTATGAAGTTCATCGGCGCGGCAGAGCCGGTCTTCCTTCAGCTCTACTGCGAGGATCTGCAGCGCTTTCGCCTGGCGGCCCGCGGCCACGGCACGGTCCGGCCGCCGGCCGACAAGGCGGAGCGGATCGAGGCCTACTTCGATCCCCTGCCGCTGTGGTACCCGCCCTTCGAGGACCAGGTGACGGGCGCGGCCGACTATCCGCTCAGCGCCCTGACCCAGCGGCCGATGACCATGTACCACTCCTGGGGCGGCCAGAACGCCTGGCTGCGCCAGATCATGGGCGCCAACCGGCTCTACGTCCCGCGCGCGGTCATGGCCGAGGCCGGGCTGAAGGACGACGACTGGGCCTGGGTGATCAGCCGCCACGACCGGGTCAAGGCACGGGTCCGCGGGATGGACGGCGTCAACGACAAGGTGATCTGGACCTGGAACGCCATCGGCAAGCGGGCCGGCGCCTGGAACCTCTCGAAGGACGCGCCCGAGGCGACCACCGGCTTCCTGCTCAACCACGTCATCGACGAACTGCTGCCGGCCCGCGACGACGGCTATCGCTACGCCAACGCCGACCCGGTCACCGGCCAGGCGGCCTGGTTCGACCTGCGGGTCCGCCTGGAGCCGGCGGCACCGGAAGAAGCGGCGCTGACCAGCCCGTTCTTCGAGCCGGTCGGTCGGCCGCGCGGCCTGCCCGAGGCCGTCGGCGAGCTGCGCTTCGGTGCCGAGTTCCGCGAGCCGGAGGACGGGGCATGACCTCGCTCCCCAGGAATCCGCCAGCCAAGAAGCTCGGCCTGGTCATCGACCTCGACACCTGCGTCGGCTGCCACGCCTGCGCGGTGGCCTGCAAGGAGTGGAATACCGGCGGCTATCCGGCGCCGCTGACCGACCAGGATCCCTACGGCGCCGGCGCGACCGGGACCTGGCTGAACCGCATCCACAGCTACGAGCTGGAGGCCGAGGACGGGGAGCCCGGACGCACGGTCTACTTCCCGCGCTCCTGCCTGCACTGCGACGAGGCGCCCTGCGTCACCGTCTGCCCGACCGGCGCTTCCCACAAGCGCGAGGAAGACGGCATCGTCCTGGTCGAGGAGGACAAGTGCATCGGCTGCGGTCTCTGCGCCTGGGCTTGTCCCTACGGCGCGCGAGAGCTGGATGCCGGCACCGGGGTGATGAAGAAGTGCACGCTCTGCGTCGATCGCATCACCGACCAGGGGCTCGAGGAGGCCGCGCGGGTGCCGGCCTGCGTCCAGGCCTGCCCGGCCTCGGCCCGTCACTTCGGCGACCTGGCCGATCCCGACTCCGAGGTCTCGCGCCTGGTTGCGGCACGCGGCGGCTACGACCTCATGCCCGAAATGGAGTGCGCGCCGACCAACAAGTACCTGCCGCCGCGGCCGCGGCGGACGGGCAGGGCGGGCGAGGGCGCGCCGCCCAGGCTGGAGCCGCTGCCCGAGGCGGGCGGCTTCCTCGGGTGGCTCGACCGGGTCTTGGCGGACTGATTCCGCGATGCATCCCGCGCTCTCGGTCGTCATCTTCACAACCTTCGCCGGCGCCGGCTACGGCATGCTGTTCCTGCTCGGGCTGCTGGCGGCGGCACGGCATCACCCGGCCGACCTGGGTTTCAACCTGGTTTGCCTGATCCTGACCTTCGCATTGATGATCATCGGGCTGCTGTCCTCGACCCGGCACCTGAAGCATCCGGAACGGGCCTGGCGGGCCTTCTCGCAGTGGCGCTCCTCCTGGCTATCGCGAGAGGCCGTGGCGGTGGTGCTGACCTTCGTCCCGGCCGGCGTCTTTGCCCTGGCCTGGCTGGCCTTCGTCCGGCTCGAGGGTGTCTGGACCCTCTTTCCCCTGCTTTCCGCCCTGGGCGCGGTCGTGGTCGTGGCCTGCACGGCGCAGATCTACGCCAGCCTGCGCAGCATCCCGGAGTGGCACGATCCGCTGGTCCTGCCGCTCTACCTCGCCTTCGCGCTCGCGACCGGCACCCTCTGGGTCAATGCGGTCACCTGGTCCTTCGGCGTCTCGGCGCCCTTCGCGCCGATCTTCGCCCTGATCACCCTGGTCCTGGCCTGGGGCTTGAAGCTGCTCTATTGGCGGCGCATCGATGGTCTCAAGAGCGAGACCTCGACCGCCAGCGCGACCGGCCTGGGCCGGCCCGGCGGCGTGCGCACCTTCGACCCGCCCCACGCCGGGACCAACTACGTCATGACCGAGATGGGCTTCCAGATCGGCCGCCGTCACGCCAGCAAGCTGCGCCGGATCGCCCTGGCCCTCGGCTTTCTGCTGCCCGTCCTCGGCAGCCTGCTCATGATCCCGGGCGCCGGCCCCCTCGGCATCCTCGCCGCTTGGCTGGCGGCCGCGGCCGGGCTGGCCGGCGTCGTGGTCGAGCGCTGGCTGTTCTTCGCCGAGGCCCGCCACGTGGTGATGTCCTACTACCGCAGCCAGTAGCCGGGCCGGCTCCGGCCTTGATCGAGGTCAAAGCGCCGTCTCCGCACCCTGCGCTGAACTTCCTGCCAGGCGGGTCTACATCGCCGGGGGAGGCATGGTCGCTTTTGCCGATCAGGACGGCTTGCAGTCGAGCATCGGGATCGAGGAGGAGTACCTCCTCGTCGACCGCCGAACCCGCGACCTGGCCAAGGACCCGCCGTCGAGCCTGTTGGCGGACTGCGAGGCGCGGCTGGAAGGCCAGGTCAGCCCCGAGTTGCTGCGCTCGCAGATCGAGGTCGGCACGCGAGTCTGCGCCAACGTTGCCGAGGCGCGGCGCGAGTTGGGCCATCTGCGCGCCACCATCGCCGAAGTCGCGGAACAGCACGGCTTGGCGCCTCTGGCGGTTTCGACACACCCCTTCGCGCAGTGGCGAGAGCAGCGTCACACCGACAGGGATCGTTACCGGGCCATCGCCGGCGAGATGGAGGTCGTGGGCCGCCGCGCCTTGATCTGCGGCATGCACGTCCACGTCGGAGTCGAGGACCCGGAGCTGCGCATCGACCTGATGAACCAAATCCGCTACTTCCTGCCGCACCTCCTGGTGCTCAGCACCTCCTCGCCCTTCTGGGGCGGCGAGGAGACCGGCCTGATGTGCTACCGGCTCTCGGTCTTCCACGCCCTGCCCCGCACCGGCATGCCGGAGCGTTTTGAGAGCTACGGCGAGTTCGAACGCCTGATCCGCAACTTGATCGCTGCCGGGGTGCTCCAGGACGGCACCAAGCTCTGGTGGGACCTGCGGCCCAGCGTCCGCTTCCCGACCCTGGAGCTGCGCATTACCGACGTTTGCACTCGGCTCGACGATGCCGTCACCCTGGCGGCCCTCTACCAGTGCCTGATCCGGATGCTCTGCCGGCTGCGCCGCCAGAACCAGCGCTGGCGCATCTATCCGCAGATCCTGATGGAGGAGAACCGCTGGCGGGCCCAGCGCTACGGCACCGAGGGCGAGCTGATCGACTTCGGCCGCTGGACCGCGGCCCCCTTCGCCGATCTCCTGGAAGAAATGCTCGAACTGATCCGCGAGGACGCCGAGGCTCTGGGCTGCATCGCCGAGGTCGCGCACGCCCGCGAGATCTTGGCCCGCGGCACCAGCGCCCACACCCAACGTCACGTCTTCCACGCCGCCCTGGCCGCCGGCGCCGACCGCAGGGAAGCCTTGCAGGCCGTGGTCGACTGGCTGATCGAGGAGACGGTCCACGGCCTGGATCAGACTGCGCTCAATTGAAATCAATTGATCGCAGATAATTTCCTCTAGCGTCGCCGCGGCCGGAAGCGCGGTCGGCAGGCGAGGCGCGTGCAACGCCCGATGCTGAAGGAAAGACGCCCCGCCATTGGGGGCGGGGCGTCCAGCTCTACATGAGGAAGTTGGCAGTTGTCTCGTGTCGGGGCGGCGGACGCCTACTGCGACTGCTGCTCGCCGGTTGCCTCTTGGACCGGTGTCTCGGTCGTGCCTTCCATGGCTTGGCCTTCCATGGCCTGGCCCGGCTGCTCTGCAGCGCCGTCGAGGCTTTCGTCTGGAGTCTGGGCAGTCTGGTCATCGCCGCAGCCTGACAGCAGGGCGAGGGCCATCAGGGCCCCGAAGATTGTCGCAAGTGCTTTCGGCATAAGTATGCCCTCCCACAGTTTCGAACCGACCCGGCGGCTGGCGTCGGGGCGGTCCGGTCCGAACACGCGTCCGGCATCCTGAGAAGGCGGCGCGGACGCGCCCTCGCACCAAAAATGGCAAAGTGGCGGGAGCGGACAAGCGACGGGTCCCGCTTCACACAAGTATGCCACAGGATCGTCACGGTTCTTTGGCGCGCGCGAGCGCGGTCCCGTTGCACCGCTGCCGGCGAATTGGCCCTTAACTCTCGCGTTCCTTCGGCTACCATGGAGGAACGCACCGCCAGAGGCGGCGGAGAAAGGGGGCATCATGGCCATGAAGACACGTGAGCGCGGACTCTGCGAACTCTATGCCGAGGATCCGGCGCGCGCCGACTACCTGGTTTTCGGCCGTCGGGCCGAGGCCGACCGAAGGGGCTTTCTGAGGGGCGCCGGGCTCGCCGCCCTGGGCGCCGTCGTCGGCGCCGCCTTGCCGTTTCACCGCAACTATCCGGCGGGTCTGATCCCGGCGGCACTGGCCGAGTCCGGCAAGGACTTCAAGATCGCCGGCAAGTCCGGTCTGACCCTGCTCAACGACCGGCCGCTCAACGCCGAGACCCCGGCGCACCTGCTCGACGACGACGTGACCCCGGTCGAGCGCCACTTCATCCGCAACAACGGAATCCCGCCGGAGGCGGTCGACGCCGGGGCCTGGAAGCTCACCGTCGACGGCGAGGTCGGCACGCCGCTCGAGCTGTCGATCGACGACCTGCAGTCGCGCTTCGAGGTGGTCTCTCTCAAGCTTCAGCTCGAATGCGGCGGCAACGGACGGGCCTCCTTCAACCCGCCCGCCAAGGGCAATCAGTGGACCGTCGGCGCCGTCGCCAACGCCGAGTGGACCGGCGTGCGCTATGCCGACGTCCTCAAGGCGGCGGGCCTCAAGGACAGTGCGGTCTACACCGGGCACTTCGGCGCCGATAGCCACCTCTCGGGCAATCCCGACAAGCTGCCGATCTCGCGCGGCGTGCCCATCGCCAAGGCCATGGACCCGCACACATTGATCGCCTTTCAGATGAACGGCGGTCCGATCCACCCGATGAACGGGGCACCGCTGCGGGTGGTCTCGCCGGGTTGGCCGGGCTCCTGTTCGCAGAAATGGCTGCGCCGAATCTGGATCCGCGACCAGGTCCACGACGGTCCGAAGATGACCGGCACCTCCTACCGGGTGCCGAGCTACACCGTCGCCCCAGGCGAGAAGGTCAACAAGAAGGATTTCGTGATCATCGAGTCCATGCCTGTGAAGTCGCTGATCACCTTTCCCGAGACCGGGGTCGAGCTGTCCGGCGGCGCCCAGTCGGTCGAGGTCCGCGGCCACGCCTGGGCCGGCGACCGTGCGGTCAAGGCGGTGGAGGTCAGCCACGACTTCGGCGCGACCTGGGTCGAGGCGGCCTTGGAGCCGGCGCCCAACCCCTACGCCTGGCAGCGCTGGCGGGCGCGGGTCGAGCTGCCGCAGGCCGGCTACTACGAGGTCTGGGCCAGGGCGACCGACGATCAGGGCGTCATGCAGCCCTTCGCCATCGCCTGGAACCCCAAGGGCTACCTCAACAACTCCCTGCACCGCATCGCCCTGCGCGTGACGGCATGAGGCGGGGGCTGCGCCGGGCCGTCTTGGTGCTGGTCATCGCCCTGGGCGGCGGCATCTGGGCCGCGGCCGCGGACGAGTGGGACGGTCTGCCGGAAGGCGCCGGCCGCGAGGAGGTCTACGGCCTCTGCGGCGCCTGCCATTCCCTGATGATCGTCAAGCAGCAGGGCTTGAGCCGGGAGGCCTGGGCCGAGACGATGGAGTGGATGGTCGAGGAGCAGGACATGCCGGAACTGGACCGGGATACCCTGGACCTCGTCATCGACTACCTTGTCGAACACTACGGCGTCGATCGCCGCGCCGCCGCCCAACCCTAAACGGGACGGCGTGCGCGGCCGATCGATCCGGTCAGTAGGCGATGACCTGCGCGGGTTCCGACTGCGCGGTCGTTCGCGCCAGGAAAGCGCCCAGCCGGCTGACGGTGTCGGTATCGCTGTGGAACTCGACGCCGGTCTCGCCGTTCTCGGTCCATCGCACCACTGCGGTGACCCCGCCAAACCCGGCGATCTCGAGGCGCAGCAGCTGCATCTCCTGCAGCAGGCAGGGTGAGATCAGGCAGGCGCCATCCTGAGAAATGTTGGTCAAGACGCAGGCGTACTCGAAGCCGCACTGCACCACACAGGCCTTGATGTTTCGGGACTCGCGCGCGGCCTGGCGTCGTTCGGGTATGGAAACGGCGCGCGCGCCGACGGGGGCGATCGTGGCTGTCATCTTTATTTCCTCTCTACTCTTCTGCTAAGGCTGTTCTCGATTCTTGCCCTGTCGAAATACAGCCGAAGAAAAGACTAATAGAGCGCAAATTAAGAATATATGACTACCTAAAAGGCGCAAAAAATTCAGTGTGATGCGGTGTCACTACAGAGGGTCGTAGCGCCTGGTCCCGGAACCGTAGGCAATCATCAGAACGGCAGGGACCCTGCCCGGGTTTCGCAGGCTGTGCGGCTGCCCGGCGGAGA
>JASJAL010000189.1 GCA_030067055.1 Kiloniellales bacterium
GTGCGCGCCGCGCGCTCGCGGACGGAGAACTTGCCGAAGCCGGGGATCTGGATCTCGCCGCCCTTCTTGCAGTCCTGCATGATGGACTCGAAGATGCCGTCCACGGCCTGGCGGGCGTCCGCCTTGGTGCAACCGGTCGCGTCCGCGACCAGATCGACGAATTGGTCTTTCGCGCTCATGTTTCCTCGCTAGGTCAGAGGTTGAGCCGAGGCCGCCGGTCTCGTGAAGGGATCGCCGGTGGCCCCATACGCCCCAATTTGAGTCGCTGGAAAAAGGTCACTCGGCATCGGCGGTGCAGCCTCGGGCTCGTTAAGGAGACAGCGGAATCCGGGCGGCTCACGACCACCCTGTGTCTGCCCTAAAGCGATTCGGCCGCCTTTGCCAAGCCCCTCGTGCCTGGGGCCGGAGCGCCTCCGGGCCGGGTTTGGCGGCCCGGAGACTCGGCAGGGGGCCCGAACCTGATATGCTGCCGGCCGAGTCGCGAGGCCGAAATGAGGGGAGGAGCTGGGCAAATGGAGGCGCATCTGACCCCGGCGGCGGTGTTGCCGGCGGACGGGACGGCGGGAACCCTGGTCGGGCGGGCCCGGGTGCCCGGGAGCCCGGCCGGACCCAGCGTGGTGGCGATTCGGGACGACGGCGTGATCGACCTTTCCGGTGTTGCGGCGACCATGGCGGACCTCATGGCCGCGCCGGACCCGCTGGCACTGGCCCGCGCGGAGGGACCGAAGCTGGGCGGTCTGGAGGAGATCCTGGCGAACAGCGCCCACGACGCGCGCGATCCGGCCTTGCCCCGGTTCCTGGCGCCGGTCGACCTGCAGGTGCTCAAGGCCAGCGGCGTGACCTTCGCGACCAGCCTGCTGGAGCGGGTGATCGAGGAGAACGCCCGCGGCGACGCCAGCAAGGCGGAGTCGATCCGCAGCACCATCACCGAGGTCCTGGGCGGCGATCTCTCGCAGATCGAGCCGGGCTCCGAGGCCGCGCAACGCCTCAAGGCGCACCTGGTCGAGCAGGGCGCCTGGTCGCAGTACCTGGAGGTCGGCATCGGCCCCGACGCCGAGGTCTTCACCAAGGCGCCGGTCCTCTCGGCGGTCGGCGTCGGCGCCGAGATCGGCATCCGCAGCGATTCGACCTGGAACAACCCGGAGCCGGAGCTGGTCGCCGTGGTCGACCCGGAAGGCCGGATCCGGGGCGCCACCCTGGGCAACGACGTCAACCTGCGCGACTTCGAGGGCCGCAGCGCGCTCTTGCTCGGCAAGACCAAGGACAACAACGCCTCGACCGCGCTGGGCCCCTTCATCCGCCTGCTCGACGAAAGCTTCACCCTGGACGACCTGCGCCGGACCACGATCAGCCTCAGGGTCGTGGGCGAGGACGGCTTCGAGCTGAGCGGGACCAGCTCGATGTCAGAGATCAGCCGCGACATCACCGACCTGATCGGCCAGACCTACGGCGCCAACCACCAGTACCCCGACGGCTTCGTGCTCTTCGCCGGTACCATGTTCGCGCCGATCGAGGACCGCGACGCGGCCGGCCAGGGCTTCACCCACAAGCTGGGCGACCTGGTCACCATCTCCTGCCCGGAACTCGGCGGCCTGACCAACCGAGTCACCACCTGCGATGCGGCCCCGCCCTGGACCTTCGGCCCGGGCGCCCTTATGCGGAACCTGGCGGCGCGGGGCCTGCTCTAGGCGTGGTGCAGCCTCACTGAGCCGGCGTCGCCTTGCAGGTCCCCTGGCTCATGGCCGCGCCGTTGCCCCAATAGACGCGATGGCTGTAGCGGCCGTCCGGCTGGATCCGGATCCACGACCGGTTGGTCTCCAGCCGGATCACCAATTCGCCGATGCCTGAGACGCGCCCCTGTCCGGAGGGCTCCGGGCCTTCGAATTCGACCTTCGCAAGATCGCCGGCAATGGAAACCCTGAACGGGGCCGTGGGAAGCCTTGTCCGACCGGAGCAAGCGACATGGATGTTCCGGCAGAAGAAGGGCCGAAGCGGCTTGCAGTCATAGCTGCGCACTTGATCGTCGGCGCGCGCCGCCTGCTGCGAAGACAGCGCGATGGCTAGCGCCAGCAGAAGAAGGGGTGCCATGACGGGCGAAACTACCCCGCGGTGAGACGCCCAGCAACGCCCGACGGCAAATCACTCGTGGCCTGTCGGTCGGGATCGCACTACAACAGGGGCCAAAGCGCAAAGGGAGGAGGCCAGGCCATGCTGCACGCCAATCTGATCGCCGGGGAATGGGTCGAGGACGGGGAGGTCGCGCCCAACATCAATCCCTCGAACACCGCCGACGTGGTCGGCGAGTACGCCCGCGTCGGGACCGAGGCGGTCGACGCGGCCGTGGCCGCGGCGCGCGCCGCGCAGCCGGCCTGGGCCGACGCCAGCCCGCAGATCCGCCACGACGTGCTGGAAGCGGCGGGGGCCGCGATCATGGCGCGCAAGGAGGAGCTGGGTCGCCTGCTGAGTCGCGAGGAAGGCAAGACCCTGGCCGAGGGCATCGGCGAGACCATTCGCGCCGCCCAGATCTTCAAGTTCTTCGCCGGCGAGGCCCTGCGGGTGCGGGGCGAGAAGGTCGCCTCGGTGCGCCCCGGGGTCGAGGTCGAGATCGCCCGCGAGGCCCTGGGCGTCATCGGCCTGATCACGCCCTGGAACTTCCCGATCGCCATCCCGGCCTGGAAGATCGCGCCGGCGCTTTGCTACGGCAACGGCGTGGTGCTCAAGCCCGCCGACCTGACTCCCGGCTGCGCCTGGGAGCTGGCCAAGATCCTCGACGACGCCGGCCTGCCCAAGGGCGTGCTCAGCCTGGTGGTCGGCCGCGGCTCGAGCGTCGGCGCGCGTCTGGTCGAGCATCCCGATGTGGACGCCATCTCCTTCACCGGCTCGGTCGCCACGGGCCGCGGGATCGCCGTCAAGTGCGCCGAGACCCACAAGAAGGTGCAGCTGGAGATGGGCGGCAAGAACCCCATGGTCGTGCTGGACGACGCCGACCTGGAGGTCGCGGTGCCGGCCTGCGTCAACGGCGCCTTCTTCTCCACGGGCCAGCGCTGCACGGCCTCCTCGCGGCTGATCGTCACGGAAGGCATCCACGACGCCTTCGTCGACAAGCTGACCGCGGCCACGGCCGGCCTCAAGGTCGGCGACGCGCTCGATCCCGAGACCCAGATAGGCCCGGTGGTCGACCAGAGCCAGCTCGAACAGAACCTGTCCTACGTCGCCCTGGCCGGCGAGGAGGGCTGCGAGGTGGTGGGCGGAGAGCGCCTCGAGCGTGCGACCGAGGGCTTCTACCAGGCCCCCGCAGTGTTCCTCGGCGCCGACAACGAGATGCGGATCAGCCGGGAAGAGATCTTCGGGCCCTGCGCCTCGGTCATCAAGGTGGCCGACTTCGACGAGGCCCTGGCGGTCGCCAACGACACCGAGTTCGGCCTCTCCTCGGGGATCTGCACGACCAGCCTGAAGCAGGCTGCGGCCTTCCGGAAGAAGTCACAGGCCGGCATGGTCATGGTCAACCTGCCGACCGCGGGCGTCGACTACCACGTGCCCTTCGGCGGCCGGAAGGGCTCCAGCTACGGCCCGCGCGAGCAGGGCAGCTACGCCGCCGAGTTCTACACCACGGTGAAGACCGCCTACATCGCGCCGTGAGCGGAGCCGGCCGATGACCGAAGCCTACACCGGGGTCTTTCCGATCGCGCCGACGCCCTTCGATGAGGATGGCGGGCTCGATCTCGAGGGTCAGAAGCGGGTGCTCGACTGCATGGTCGACCAGGGGGTCGACGGCATCTGCATCCTGGCCAACTACTCGGAGCAGTTCCTGCTCTCCGACGAGGAGCGGGAGGTGCTGCTGGAGCTTTGCCTCGCCCACGTCGCCGGTCGGGTGCCGGTGATCGTCACCTGCAGCCACTTCTCGACCCGGATCGCCGCGGCCCGCGGCAAGCGGGCGGCCGAGGCGGGGGCGGCCATGCTGATGTTGATGCCGCCCTACCACGGTGCGGCTCTAAAGGCGGGCGAGGCGGGCATCGTCGAGCACTTTGCCGCGGTGGCCGAGGCCGCGCGGGTCCCGATCATGATCCAGGACGCCCCGCTCAGCGGCGTCGACCTGCCGGTGCCGCTGCTGCTGCGCCTGGCGCGGGAGATCGGCGAGGTCGGCTACTTCAAGGTCGAGACCGCCCAGGCCGCGGCCAAGCTGCGCGCCCTGATCGAGGCCGGCGGCGCGGCCATCGAGGGCCCCTTCGACGGCGAGGAATCCATCACCCTGATGGCCGACCTAGATGCCGGCGCGACCGGCACCATGCCCAGCGCTCTGCTGCCCGACCTGATCCGGCCGGTCATCGTGCACCATCGCGAGGGCCGTAGAGAGGAAGCGGCCGCCGACTATGCCCGCATCCTGCCGCTGATAAACTTCGAGAACCGGCAGTGCGGCCTGCGTGCCTGCAAGACCGTGATGATGGAGGGCGGCGTGATCAAGTCGGATGCGGTTCGCCATCCCTTTGCCCCGCTGCATCCTGCCACCCGGGCCGAGCTGCTGGAGCTGGCCCGGCAGCAGGCGCCGCTGGCGCTGACCTGGGGCCGCTAGCCGCAGCGCCGATACCCGATCGGCCGACGTCGCTAGAGGACCCAGACGGCGACCTGTTCCTCGCGGCCGCGGATTGGCAGCTCGCCGCGCCGCTCGAGGCCGTCCAGAGTGCTGCCGCCGCCATCCCCGTCCCGGACCGCCTGCAAGGTGGCGTCGCTGATCGCGGCCCGGCAGTCCAGGCTTCGGGTCAGCTCCTGCAGGCGGCTGGCCACGTTGACCGTGTCGCCGAGCACGGCGAACTCCAGGCGTCGCTCCGAGCCGATGTCGCCGACCACCACAGGACCGAAGTGCAGTCCAACCGACAGTCTGACGGGCTCCTGCCCCTGGGCCCGGCGCTGGGCGTTCCAGGCCTCGAAGTCGGCGAGGATCGCCCGGGCACAGGCCAGGGCGTTGTCCGCGTCCCGTGGCGTGGTCTCGGGGGTCCCGAAGGTTGCCATGACCCCGTCGCCGATGAACTTGTCCAGGGTTCCGCCGTGCTCGAAGACCAGGGTCTCCAAGCGGCCGTGGACGTCGCGCAGCAGCCCGATCACCTCGGTCGGCCCGCGCTTTTCCGACCAGTGGGTGAAGCCGACGATGTCGGCGAAGAGCACCGCGACCTCCTGCTCGCGCACCTGTGACAGCGGTGCCTCGGTCCGGGCCAGGCGGTCGACGATGTTGGGCGGGAAATAGCGCGCCAGGTTGCCGCGTTCGCGCTCGGAACGGACTTGCCGCAGCACTAGGCGCCGGGTTCGCGATACGACGGCTGCCAGGAGGCCCGCGACGATCAGGAAGACCACGACTTCCTGATAGCGGACGCCCAGGTCGACATATCCGAGGTCGCCCAGCCGGGCGGCCAGGGAGCTCAAGTCCAAGGGATGCGGGGTCGAAACTATGGTCGTCGGGAGGCTCAACACCCAAAGGACCCCGATCGTCCAGAACAGGGCGCCGACCAGGCCGCCCCAGGCCATGACGATCGGCCGATAGCTGAAGGCGAGGCCGCTGAGCAGAACGAAAAAGTAGATGAAGTTGCCGAAGCGGAAGGTGACTGGCGCGGGGTACTCCAGCTGGCTGAAGGGATTCGGATAGATCAGGGTGAAGCTCATCAGGGCGAAGTCGAAGGCCACGAAGGCGTAATCGTGCCAGGTCCGGTAATACGCGGACCTCTCGAGCCAGCCCTGCAGCAGGCCGTTGGCTGCAAAGACCGCGATCAGGGCGTGGTAGTAAAGCACGCCGGGAAAGGGAGTCAGGAAGAGCAGGAGGACCGCGATCGCGAGCAAGGCCAGCAGGCGGCCCTTGAGGGCCAGCTGCAGGCCCTCCCGGCCTTCCCTGTCGATCGCCCGGTCGACCCGGTCCTGGTCGCGGAACTCCCGACCTGCAACCTCCGCGGTTGGGCCGGAGGTTGGCGTGGTGCTGAGCGCGGTCATCTCCTGTCCCCCTGTAGCGGCGGGTCCGGCCATCGGCGCCAGGACAGGGTCGCGCCGACGGCGACAAAGATCAAACGGCGAGATAGGGGCGGCGTTCGGGCGCGGCCGGCGAGTCAGCGCCGCGCCGCGGCCCTGAAGTGCGGCGTCTCGGGCGCAAGCGCTTCGGCTTGCAGGCGCCGGGCCAGGCGCTGCCGCGCCTCGGGATCGGCGACGTGGTCGAGGATCATCGCGTCCAGGTCCTGATCCGGACGGTGCCGCTCGCGCAGCCAGGCCTGGACCTCTTCCTGATGCAGCGCGCGGTGTTGCCGGTTGCGGCTGGGCAGGGCGGCGAGGCCAATCGCGTCGCCTTCGATCGCCAGGCAGCCGTGTCGGCCGAGGTAGAGCGCGATCTCGTCGAGCTGGGTCGCGGGTCCGGCGTCGAGCGCAAGGGCGACCGACTCGAGGCGGCCGTAGGCGTAGCCGGCGACGCCTTCGGTTTCGTGCATGCGCTGCAGCTGGGCCTCGGTCAGCCAGGTCACCGCGAGCGCCGCCTCGCAGCCGGGCGCGTGCTGCAGAGTCGAGGATACGGCGCCGTAGCGCGTGATGTGGGCGGCATAGACCACATCGTAGTCGCGCAGCCAGGCGCGGGTGACCGGAACCGCTGCGTCTTCCTCGCTCAGGTGGCCGAACTTGCGGGCCAGCTGCGCCGGCGCCCGGTTCGAGCCGTGCGCCAGGACCGGGTGGCGGTCGGCGAATCTCGCCTCATCGATGGGCCGGATCTGGCCATCGGCGAAGACGAAGGACTCCCCGGGCGCGGCGAAGGGATAGCCCTTCGCCAGCGCAAGACGCTCCTCGGGTGCTTCGGGTAGAGGCCAGGGCAAGGCGTGCCGCCGCTGCTCAGTCGGTGCAGGGCGGCGGTGCGTCCTTGTCGATGCTCTCGATCCGGTAGCGGGTGTGACAGTCGTCGACCGAGTGCCAAGCGTGCTTGGACCATTCGGCCATGGCCGCATCGTAGGAAGTGAACGGCCCGATCCAGGTCTCGTCACGACCAACCGTGTTGTGGAAGCGGGTGTCGGTGTATTCCCCGCCGACGACCCAATACTGCTGCATCGCGGGACGCCTCTTTTCTCTTTTTCAATCCTTGACTGCCGTGCCTGTTTGGGCCCGGGATTTCGAGCCTTCGACATCGGGGACGCCAAACAAGTCTGAATCAGCGTTACTTAACAAGGGATGAAACCGCAAGTCTGATATGCAAGACCCGGGAAACTCCCTTAGGTATTGTTGCGCTTCGGCCACGTCGCTCAACCAAGCCGCTGTTTGCCCGGAGATTCCCTCGATGACGCGAGTAGGATTTCTGTCTTCCGCGGAATGCCCGTGATCCAAGAGACAGGGGACCTCGGGGATTCCCGGTTGTCCGCGGATGCGGCCCGGCGGGGTTACGCGGCGCGGCGCGGCCTCTGAGCGCGCCTGCGCCGGCGCCGACCGGCGTGAGCCGGCTTCTTGTTCCTGTTGGCTGCCTTGGGAGCCTTGGAGGCCGCGCTCGGGTGGGCCGGCGCGCCCTCGGCGACCTCGAGCCGGCGCTTGGTCAGGGCCTCGATGCCGCGCAGGAAAGCCTGCTCGCTCGGATCGCAGAGCGAGATCGCCGCCCCCGAGGCGCCAGCGCGCGCCGTGCGGCCGATGCGGTGGACGTAGTCCTCCGGGACGTTGGGCAGCTCGAAATTGATGACGTGGCTAACGCCGTCGATGTCGATCCCCCGCGCCGCGATGTCGGTCGCGACCAGGACCCGCAGGCGGCCGCCGCGAAAGGCTTCCAGCGTGCGCTGGCGGGCGGCCTGGGACTTGTTGCCGTGGATCGCGTCGGCGGCGATGCCGGCTTCCTCCAGTTGCTGGGCGACCCGGTTGGCGCGGTGCTTGGTCCGGGTAAAGACGATGGTCCGGTCCAGGGCCGGGTCCCGTAGTATCCTGGCGAGCAGGGCCCGCTTCTCTCCGGCGGCGACGAAGAAGACGCGCTGTTCGATCCGCTCCACCGGCGTTGCGGCCGGGGTGACCGCGACCCGTACCGGGTCGTGCAGCAAGGCGCCGGCGAGGCCAGTGACCGGCCCCGGCATGGTCGCCGAGAACAGCAGGGTCTGGCGGCGTTGCGGCAGGGCGGCGGCAATCTTCCTAACGTCGCGGATGAAACCCATGTCGAGCATCCGGTCCGCTTCGTCGAGGACGAAGTGGGTGGCGAGATCGAGGCGCAAGTGTCGCTGTTGCATCAGGTCGAGTAGCCGGCCCGGGGTCGCGACCAGGATATCGACGCCGCGGCGGAGGGCGTCGACCTGCGGCTTCTGGCCGACGCCGCCGTAGATCACGGCGTGGCGCAGCGGGAGGTGGCGGCCGTAGATGCGAAAAGCCTCTCCAATCTGGATCGCCAGCTCGCGGGTCGGCGCCAGGACCAGCGCACGTGTGGCGCGGGGTCCGGGGCGATCCTGCATTGCCGCCAGGCTCTGCAGGATCGGTAGCGCGAAGGCCGCGGTCTTGCCTGTGCCGGTCTGGGCGATGCCGAGCAGGTCCTTGCCGGCCAGCAGCTGCGGGATCGCCTGCGCCTGGATCGGCGTCGGGCGGTCGTAGTCTTGCGCGCTCAGGGCGCGCAGCAAGGGCTCGGCAAGGCCGAGCCCGGAAAAGTCACTATCGGTCACGTGTTGTCTCTCTGCCGGGGTGCGGCGCATCGCCGAGGGCGCAACGCCGGGCCAGGCCCGTTGCAGCGTCCCGTGCGCGGCCGGGACGGGCGATGGGATGATTTCATTCTCGGGATGGAGACGCGGCCGGGCGTAAGGGCTGCGCTTCGCGCGATCGCGAGAGGAATTACTCCGACGCTAAGTGGCCGTAGGGACTCGGGTTGTCAAGCCTTGCCGCAAAGGCCGGCCTTGGGAGCATCCGTATCCGGCGTGTTTGGACAGTCTTCGAGCATCCTTCATGGCGACTTCTACGTATAGATATTTGTCAGCAGAAACCTCGCGATAGGCGCCGCTCGCGGACTTGTGAGGACCGAGGACTTGGGTTAGGTTCCGCCCGTTCGGCCGGGTGGTTGATCTGCGGCGCAGAGCTTGGCGGCTGGCCCTGGGTGCGACGCGCTGGCGAAGGTGGCACCTCTCGAAAACTTGGACTTTGGGAAGCAAGTAGTGATGGCGTTTATGACACGGTACCTGTTTCTTGCTGCTCTGGCTGCGGTTGGCCTACTGGCCGTCGGCACTGCGGGGGCTGCCGAGCCGCAGCCCTGGCAGATGGGCTTTCAGCCCGCGGCCTCGCCGGTGATGGAAGAGATCCATACATTCAACAATTTGCTGCTCTGGATCATTTCCGCCATCGTCGTCTTCGTACTCGGCCTGTTGCTCTACGTCATGTGGCGCTTCAGCGAGAAACGCAATCCGACGCCGTCGAAAACCACGCACAACACCCTGATCGAGGTGGTCTGGACCGTGGTGCCGGTGATCATCCTGGTGATCATCGCGATTCCTTCCTTCCGGCTGCTGTATTTCACCGATCGCGATCCCGAGAACGAAATCGAGATGACGATCAAGGCGATCGGGCACCAGTGGTACTGGTCCTACGAGTATCCCGACCACGGCAACTTCACCTTCGACGCCTACATGGTGGCCGACGAGGACCTGGAGGGCGACCAGCTGCGGTTGCTGACCACGGACAACGCCGTGGTGCTGCCGGTTGACACCAATATCCGGATTCTGGTGACCGCCAGCACGGTGCTACACAATTTCGCCATGCCGTCCATGGGTCTGAAGATGGACGGCGTGCCGGGCCGGATCAACGAGACCTGGGTACGGATCACCAGGGAAGGCACCTTCTATGGCCAGTGCTCGGAACTCTGCGGCACCGGCCACGCCTTCATGCCGATCATGATCCAGGCAGTTTCCAAGGACGCGTTCGCCCAGTGGGTCGAGGAGGCCAAGGAAGAGTTCGCCCGGGTCGAGGAGCCCGACGCGCCCCTGCGCCTGGCGGACGCGAACGACGACAAGACCACGGACTGAGTGGCTGGAGGGAGAGACGACAATGGCCCACGCGGCAGCGCACGATCATCACGACCACAAGCCCGGCTTCTTCGTCCGCTGGTTCTTCTCGACGAACCACAAGGACATCGGAACCCTTTACCTGGTCTTCGCGGTCGTCGCCGGCCTGATCGGCGGCGCCTTCTCCATCCTGATGCGGATGGAGCTACAGGATCCCGGCATCCAGTTCTTCGATGCGATGTCGGACGATCCCGGGCAGTTCTGGAACGTCGTCATCACGGCGCACGGCCTGATCATGGTCTTCTTCGTGGTCATGCCGGCCCTGATCGGCGGTTTCGGCAACTGGTTCGTGCCGCTGATGATCGGCGCCCCGGACATGGCGTTCCCGCGCATGAACAACATGTCGTTCTGGTTGATCGTTCCGGCCTTCCTATTGCTGCTCGGCTCGGCCGTGGTCGACATCGGGGCCGGCACCGGCTGGACGGTCTACCCACCGTTGTCCTCGACGATTGGGCATTCCGGGCCCTCGGTCGATATGGCGATCTTCGCGCTGCACCTGGCCGGCGCCTCGTCGATCCTCGGCGCGATCAACTTCATCACCACGATCTTCAACATGCGCGCGCCGGGCATGAGCCTCTTCAAGATGCCGCTCTTCGTCTGGTCGATCCTGATCACCGCCTTTCTGCTGCTGCTGTCGCTGCCGGTGCTGGCGGGCGCCATCACCATGCTGCTGACCGACCGCAACTTCGGCACCACCTTCTTCGAGGCGGCCGGCGGCGGTGACCCGATCCTGTTCCAGCACCTTTTCTGGTTCTTCGGTCACCCCGAGGTCTACATCATGATCCTGCCGGCCTTCGGGATAATCAGCCAGATCGTCGCGACCTTCTCGCGCAAGCCGATCTTCGGCTACCTCGGCATGGCCTGGGCGATGATCGCGATTGCCGCGGTCGGCTTCGTGGTCTGGGC
>JASJAL010000190.1 GCA_030067055.1 Kiloniellales bacterium
TGCTCGCTGCGCCCGCGAGAGACCAGGTCGGCGTTCATGGTGACCGGCCCGGCGGCACGGTCGAAATCGAACTGCTGGAGCAAGAGTGGCTTGAGGTCGACGTCGACCGCAGAGATCCCCGCACCGAGCTCGATCTCGCCCCGCAGATCGGCCTTGCCGATCACCGCGAGCTTGCCGCCAAGGAAGCCGCCGGCGAGGTTCTTTAGGTTCAGGATGCCGTCCAAGAGCTCGGCATCGAGCAAGGCCTCTTCGAGCCGCAAGTCTTGGAGCGTCAGGGTCGCAGCCCTCAGCTTTAGGTCGGCATCGAAGCCCAAAAGCCCGGTCACGTCGATCGGCGTCCGCGACCAGCGCCCGTTCGACCCGGCTCCGGCGGGTCTGCCGGCCGAGGTTCCACCAGCCGAGCCCGCCCCGGGCGCGAAGAGAGCGGCGAGCGGTAGATTGTCGGAAGAAAGCTCGGCAGCGACCTTCGGGCGCTCGCCTTCAAGATTGACCGCCAAGCGACCTTCCAGGCTGCTCTCGCCGATACGGCCCTTCAAATCCTCGAACCGAAAGGCGCCAGCGGTTCCCGTCAGCTTTGCCTCGAGATCCAGCAGGCCAAGGTTCCGATCTTCGAGTTCCGGGTCGGCAAGTCTGGACAGCAAGTACGCGAGATTGCGGTGCTCCGCGCGGACCGCCAAGTCGAAGCTGCCCGCACCTTCGAAGGGCTGCACGCGCCCCTGCGTCGCGAACTTGCCACCGAGACTGTCGATGATGAGATCGAGCTCGAAGGCGGCCGGGTCTCCGGCAAGCGAGCCGGAGATTTCGCTCGGCCCCAGCCTGTCGTAGGGCTCAGGATCCAATCCCAGAGCCTGTGCGAGTCGGCCTGGGTCGCCCATGCCCAGCTTGAGCTGCAGATCGGCCTTCGGCATTTCGTCAAGACTTTGGACGGTGCCCTGCACCTCGAGGCGACTTCCGGCAAAGTCGCCGATCCGGCCCTCCTTGAGGGTCAGCTTGCCTTGCTGCAGCGTGCCGGTCAGGGCGACATCCCGATAGCTGGTGTCCTGGGCCGTCAGCTCACTGACTTGCACGTTGAGGTTGGCGTCGAAGTCCGACCAGAGGCTCGGCCCGGGCTCGCCATCGCCGCCATCTCCCGGCTCCACCTCGGCCTTGATCGCTCCCACAGGGAGGTAGGCGTCGAGGTCCAGCTTGTCCGCAGCGAGGCCGATTCCGAAGGCCGGCCGCTTGCCCAGGGCAACAACCACGCCGCCGTTGATCTGGCTGAGATCCAGGGTCATGTCCAGATCGGTCAGGTCGATTCGCTTCGCGGAAGCCGCCAAGTCACTCCTGAGGTTCATCCGGCGCAACCGATCGGCCGGCAAGTCTTCGACGTCGACACCGAGCCAGGCGAGCTGGCTGCGCAGGTTGCTGGTGGCCGCCTCGACCCGTCCCACGAAGCGGGCCTCTTTCGCATCGGTCTCGAAGCCGCCGGACAAGGAGACCGCCGCACCGCCGGGCAGCAGGGCAGCGGCCTGATCGATCGTCAGGACCCCATTCTCGATGCGTGCCGCAACAGCGACCTGGCGCACAACCTGCTGGCGATAGACCAACGCCTCGATCCCCAGATCGAAGCGCGCCATAAAGTCCTCCGGAAGCGCAAGATCTGCCGTAGTCTCACCGCCCTCGGTCGCGGGCGCCCCGGCGCTGTCCTCGCTGGCCTCGCTCTCCGGTGGCGAAAGCGCATCGAGGTCGAGGCGCGGGATCGTGACCGCGAGCTTGCCCTCCGGCTTGTCACCGAGGCGAAGCAGTCCTTCTCCAGTCGCCGAGCTCTCGCCGAGTGTTATGGCGATTTTTTGAGCCGAGATCTCCTCCGGCTCGCCGGAAATCTCGGTCTCGATCAGGAAGGGCAAAGCCAGTTGCGAAGGCTGGTCCGACACCGGCTGACCGGCCAGCGCCGCGACGGCCTGGGCCAGGTCGCTGCCTTCTGCCTGGAGCTTACCCCGGAACGCAATGGTATCGGGATGCTGCGACAAGGATCCAGCGAACCTCGCCTTCGCTTCGATCGGGCGAGGTCGCAGAGCCATACGCAGGGGTATCGCGCCGGCCTCCGTCCAACGTCCGATGGCCAACTCGACCCCGGTATCGACGCCACGGAGACGCACTTCGCCGTCCAGCAGGAGCGGCCCCCGCAGCGACTCAGCCGCCAGTTCGACGTCGACCCTCTCGACCTTCTCGTCGATGCCACCCTGCGCGTCCCTATAAATCAGGGTGCCGTCGCTGATCGTGAAGCTGTCGAAGCGGACGTCGACCGGAAAATCTCCGATCTGACGCGGTGCGGGCGCGCTCTCACCCGCACCTGCGCCGGGCCCTGCGTCGTCCCCGATCTCCCAGTTGCGCCGTCCGTCCCCGAGGACCTCCATAAGGATCACCGGCTCGACCAGTTCAATGGTCTGGACCCGGACATCGCCGCTGAGCAGCGGCAGCAGCTCGACACGCACCTGCAGCGCCTTGATGATCGCCATGTCCTGTGCGGAGCCGCCTGGAAGGTTCGCCAGTCGGACATTGGCGGCGGAGAAGCTTGGAGCCGGCACGATCTGCAGACTGATATCACCCTCGATCGCGAGGGCACGGCCGGTCGCCTTCTCGAACTGGGCCGCGATCTCGGCCTTGTGGGCGTTCCAATCGACCAGGCCCGGGCCGACCAGCACCACCGCGATGGCGAGCACAATCAAGCCGAGCAGGCCATAGAGGACATACTTCAAGAATGCTCTCCCCGCACCCCCGTGCGCCCGGGAATCCAGCCCCGGCCAGCGCATGCCGCAGTCTTGCCGTCGCCCTGGGAACCCACAGCCGCAGCGGATCCCATATGAGCCTGTTGTCCGGCCGTGCGGTCTTCTTGGAGTGGAAGACTACCGCAGGTGGCCTGGCTTCGGTCCAGCAAAATCTACGTCGCGCCAGCGGTTTATGGCCCAAGCCACAGACCCTGGCAAGGCGTTCGCCAAGGCCCATCGCGTGGCCGGTCAGGCGCTGAAGATCTTGCCCGGATTCATCAGGTTTTCCGGATCGAGGGCCTGCTTGACGGCGCGCATCACGGAGACCGCCTCGCCGTGCTCGGCTTGCAGGAAGCCAAGCTTGCCGTAGCCGATTCCGTGCTCGCCCGTACAGGTACCGCCGAGGGCGAGCGTGCGCATGATCATGCGGTCGTTGACCCCCTTGGCACGCGCCATCTCCTGGGCATCATCGGGGTCGATCAGGAAGACCAGATGGAAGTTGCCGTCGCCGACGTGTCCGACGATCGGCGCGATCAGTCCGGAGGCGTCGATGTCGGCGCGGGTCTCGAGCAGGCATTCCGCCAGCCTCGAGATCGGCACGCAGGCGTCGGTGGCCCAACCCTGGGCGCCCGAGCGCAGGGCCAGGGCGGCATAGTAGGCGTCGTGCCGGGCCTGCCAAAGCTTGTTCCGCTCTTCCTGACGGGTCGCCCAACGGAAGTCGCCGCCGCCGAACTCGGCCGCGATCTCGCCGACCTGCTCGGCCTGTTCCTTCACCCCCGCGGTACTGCCATGGAACTCGAAGAACAGCGTTGGCTTGGCCGGAAAATCCAGGTCGGAATAGCGGCTGCAGGCCTCCATCTGGACCTCGTCGAGCAGCTCGATCCGGGCGACCGGGATCCCGCTCTGTATGGTCAGGATCGTCGTATTCACGGCGCCCTCGAGATCGTCGAAGGCGCAGACCGCCGCCGAGGTCGCCTCGGGGATACCGTAGAGCCGCAGCTGCACCTCGGTGATCACCCCGAGCGTGCCTTCCGAGCCTACGAAGAGCCGCGTCAGATCGTAGCCGGCCGCAGACTTGCGCGCCCGTCCACCGGTCCGGATGATCCGCCCGTCGGCCAGCACCACGGTCAGCCCCAAGACGTTCTCGCGCATGGTCCCGTAGCGAACCGCATTGGTGCCAGACGCCCGCGTCGCCGCCATCCCGCCCAGGGAGGCATCAGCGCCGGGGTCGATCGGGAAGAACAGACCGGTATCGCGCAGATACTCGTTCAGCTGCTTGCGGGTCACGCAGGCCTGGACCCGGCAGTCCAGGTCCTCGGTGTTGACCTCCAGGACCTCGTTCATCGCGGAAAGATCGATGCAGACGCCACCCTTGAGCGCCGCCACATGGCCCTCCAGCGAGGTCCCGGTGCCATAGGCAATGACCGGCTTGGCGTGTGCCGCGCAGATCTTGACGATCTCGGCGACCTCCTCGGTCGATTGCGCGAAGGCCACGGCCTCGGGCGGATAGGCCGCATGGTAGGAGACATCCTTGCCATGATGCTCGCGCACCGCGGCCGAAGTCGAGAGCCGCTCGCCCAAGAGGGCTTGCAAGGCCTCGATCGCCGAATCCTCTAGGGCTGGTTCGGTGCTCACCTGCCACCTCCGTTTCCGTCGGAAGAATACCAAACTGCCCCGGACCGGTTAAGGCCGGGCTGCTGCCCGGGCTTCAAGGGCCCTTGGCCATGTTCTCTGGCAGCCAGGTGGCGACTTCGGGGACCAGGACAAGGAGCCCGACCGCAAGGACCATGATCCCGAAGAACGGCACTGCCGCCCGGGCAATGAAGCCCATGTCCTTTCCGGTCATCCCCTGAAGGACGAAGAGGTTGAAGCCGATGGGCGGGGTGATCTGGGCCATCTCGACGACGATCATCAGATAGATGCCGAACCAGATCATGTCGAAGCCGGCGGCCCGCACCATCGGCTCGATCACCGCCATGGTCAGGACCACGGCGGAGATGCCGTCGAGGAAGCAGCCGAGGACGATGTAGAACACGGTCAGCGCCGCGATCAGGGCGAAGGGCGACAGCTCCAAAGTCGCGATCCAGGTCGCCAGGGCCCGAGGCAGGCCGGTGAAGCCCATGGCCAGAGACAAGAACGAGGAGCCCGCCAGGATGAAGGCGATCATCGCAGAGGTCCGCGTCGCCCCCAGCAGCGAGTCGATGAAGCTGGCCCGGCTGAGCGAGCCCTGGAGGCCGGAGAGCACCAAGCCCCCTACGACGCCGAGCACGGCCGCCTCGGTGGCGGTGGCCAGACCCAGGTAGATCGAGCCCATGACCGCAAGGATCAGCAGAATCACCGGCAGGAGCTGGGTCGCCGCGCGGAGCTTCTCGAGCAGCGAGTAGACCTGGACTTCGAGTTCCGAGCGGTGTCCGCTGAACAGCGACCAAAGCACGACATAGCCCATGAACAACAACGCCAGGCAAATGCCGGGCAGGATCCCGGCTATGAAAAGCTTGGCGATGGATTCGTTGACCGTGACCCCGTAGATGATCAGCGTGATCGAAGGCGGGATCAGCAGTCCGAGGGTCCCGGCGCCGGCCAGAGTGCCGATGATCATGCGCTCCGGATAGGCGCGCCGGCGCAGCTCCGGGATCGACATCTTGCCGACCGTCGCCACGGTTGCCGCCGAAGAGCCGGAGATCGCAGCGAAGATCGCCGAGCCGGCGATGTTAACGTGCAGCAGGCCGCCTGGCAGTCGCTGCATCCAGGGGGTCAGGCCCTGGAAGAGGTTCTCCGAGAGCCGGGTCCGGAACAGAATCTCGCCCATCCAGATGAAAAGCGGCAGCGCGGTCAGAGACCAGGAGGAGCTGGCCGCCCAGATCGTCGTCGCCATGGCGTCGCCGACCGGCCGGGTGGTGAAGAGCATCATGCCGAAGGTGGCGACGCCGGTCAGGCTGAGCGCGACCCAGATTCCGGAGCCCAGCAGAAAGAACAGGACCGCGATGAAGATGAGAGTCAGGGCGAGTTCGTTCATACCTCGCCCTCCGCGATCCCGCCCTTGGCAGCCGTCGGGTCCTCCCGGCCGGCCAGAAAAACGACTAGGCTGTGGACAAAGCAGATCGCGAGGACCACGGACCCGAAGGACAGCAGGGTTTGCGGGATCCACAGTAGCAGGGCGTCGTCACCCTCGCTGCGATCGCCCAGCTTCCAGGACACGTGGGTCATGCGGACCAGGAACCAGGCCAGGTAGACCGCCAGGACCGTGCCCATACCAAGGCACCAGAGCTGAACCCCACGCCGGACCCGGCCGCCGACCGCGTTGAGCAGGATTCCGACCCGGATATGGCCCCCGGCGCGCAGGGTGTGGGCCAGCGCCAGGAAGCTCGCGCCGCCCATGGCGTAGCCGGCGTACTCGGTCAGCCCGGGCACGTAGGCACCGATAAGACGGCTGATGATGCTGGCGATGATCAGTAGCGCCAGGGCCAGCAGCAGCGCGGCCGCCGCGTAGCCGCACCAGAGGTAGAACCGGTCGAGCAACCGGTCCACGGCAGCGAGAATACGCATGGTGGAAGGTCCTTTGGACGAGCGTAGGCTTGCGAGCCCCGCACCTGCCGGAAACCGGGGCGGGGCCCGCGAGTGCCCGCACTACATCTTCTTGTAGGCCTCGATCACGGACTTGCCGTTGTCGCCCGCCCGATCCAGCCATTCCTGCGTCATCTGGTCGCCGATATTCACGAAATCGGTGCGCAGCTGATCGCTGGGGCCTTCGATGGTCATGCCGTTGGCGGCGAGTTGCTCCTTGTACCAGTCGGCCAGCTCTTGGGCCTTGGCCCAACCGGCCGCCTCGGCGTCGGCGGCAGCCTTGGAAACGATGCCCCGGGTCTTCTCATCCAGGTCGTTCCAGGCATCGAGATTCACCACCACCATGTTCTTGGGCAGCCAGGCCTGAACGTCGTACCAGTATTTGACGTGCTCCCAGATCTTGCGGTCGTAGCCCGTCGATCCGGAGGAGATCATGCTGTCGGCGACGCCGGTGGCGAAGGCCTGGACCAGCTCGGCCGCCTCGATCTTGGTCGGCACCGCGCCCATCAGCTCGGCCAGGCGCGAGGTCGCCGCGTTGTAGGCCCGGAACTTGACGCCCTTCATGTCGGCCGCGCTCTGTACCGGTTTCTTGTTGTAGAGCCCTTGGGGCGGCCAGGGCACGGCGTAGAGCAGCTTGACGCCCTTCGCCTCCAGGACCTGTTCCAGGGTCGGCTTGGAGGCCTCGTGCAGCTTCTTCGCATCGCCGAAGCTCGTCGCCAGGAACGGCAACGCGTCGATCTCGAAGATCGGGTCCTCATTGCCCAGCGCCGAGATCAGGCGCTCGCCGATCGGCGCCTGGCCGGTCCGAACTGCGCGGAAAATCTCGCCGCCCTTGAACAGCGAGCCGCTGGGGTGGGTGACGATCTCCAGCTCGCCGCCGGTCGCCTCGGTCACGGCCTTGGCGAAGGCGGTCGCGTTCTCCGAGTGGTAGTTGGTCGCGGCATAGGCCAGCGGCATGTCCCATTTCTCGCCGGCCTGAGCTGTCGCCAGACCGGCGACCATGGTGGCCGCCGCCGCGGCGACGGAGACCAGTGTCCTCGAATGCTTCATTCTTTCAACTCCCTGCTTCTTATAGGGTCCAGTTCAGATATCCCCCGGTTCGGCGCCGCCCCCTTGGCAGGGCCTCCCGCGCCGCCGGACCATCTGCCGGCCTTCTTGTCTCGGCTCCGGCAGTCTAACGCGAGCGGCCGAGATTTCCCGCTGTTTCTTTTCCGGTTCCTCCGGCAGATTTCCGGTCATGCCGAGCCCGCGGCGATCCAGCCGATCGCCTGATTCAGATCGTAGACCGGCCGGCCGGTCGCCTCGGCCAGGGCCCGGCGGTAGGGCGAGAGATTGGTGCATTCCAGCAGGATCGCCGCCAGCTCGGGGGCCCGCACCAAAAGTCGCTTGCCCGCCGCGCAGACCTCCGCCTCGGCGGTCTCCCGGTCCAGGGTCGCCAGATCGCCGGCGATCACCCGGTGCAGCTCCCGACCGCCCTCGATCCCCTCGACCACGGTGCCAGCATCCGACCAGGGACCGAAATGTGCGGTGCTCAGCCGCCGGGCATCGAAGGTCAGTACCCCGATCGTCGCCGAATCGCCGTAGACCTGGCGCAGGAAGGGCAGAAGCGCGAAGGCCGAGGCGAGCACCGGCACCGGCACGGCCTCCTGGAGGCGCGCCTGCAGGGCGCCGAGGAAGCCGCAGCTGGTGGCGATCAGGGACACTCCGTCGTCTTCCGCCAGGGTCTCGGCCGCCGAGATCAGCGCCTGCGCAGCCTCCTCGGCCACCGCGCCCTCGCGCACCACGGACGCCACCGTCGCCGCCTCGACCCGTCGATAGACCACGGGAAAGGGAAAGCTCTCCGGATTGCCGATGTCGCCCGCAAGGCGGGGGAAGCGCGTGTTGAGCAGGACGACGCCCAGTCGGAAAGACATGGCGCCGAACCCTCACAACGAGGTCGCCGCGCGGGCGGCCTGGTCATAAAGTCCCGATAGCGCGCGCAGCAACTCGGCCGCCTTGCGAATCTCGGGGTTTAGGGCCTCGACCCGGCCGCCGGTGAAGGGATCGAGCGCGGCGATCAGGCAGGCCTCGCGGATCTCGCGGTAGCGCGCGCAGGCCGCCCGTCCCTCCTCGCTGGCGGAGAAGAAGATCTCCTTGCCGCGCCGGCGCCGATCGATCAGGCCCAGCTTGGACAGCTTCTTCAGGGCATAGGTCACCAGGTGGCTGTCTTCGACGTTCAGCGCCAGGCAGATGTCGGCCAGCTTCTTCTCCCGGCCCCTGTGGTTCACCCAGTGCAGCACCAGGACGTCGAGCGCCCCCAGGTCCTTGAGCCCGGCCGCGGCCATGCAGCGCACGACCCAGCGGTTGAAGGCGTGGCCGGCGATGATCAGGCCGAACTCGAACTCGCTGAGCTCGGGCGAGGCCTCGGAGACCAGGTGCGCCGAGGAGACGATCGGTCGCCCGGGCGAGGGCGCGGTCATTCCGCCGCCTCCCGGGCCGCATCGGGCGGGCCGAAACCGCCGCCGCCCGGGGTCTCTATCACGAAGACGTCGCCCGGCCGCAGGTCGGCGCGGTCGGTACCGGTCAGGACCTCGCGGCCGCCGTCACTGCGCTCGACCCAGTTGCGGCCCAGGGCCCCCGGCTCGCCGCCGTCGATCCCGAAATTCGGCACTTTCCGGTGATTGGAGAGGATCGAGACCGTCATCTCCTCCAGAAAGCGCAGCCGGCGGACCGTGCCGTCGCCGCCGCGCTGACGGCCCTTGCCGCCCGAGCCCCGGCGGATGGCGAAGGACTCCAGAAGCACCGGGAAGCGCCACTCCAACACTTCTGGATCGGTCAGGCGCGAGTTGGTCATGTGAGTGTGGATGGCGTCGGTGCCGTCGAAGTCGGGCCCGGCGCCAGAGCCGCCGGCGATGGTCTCGTAATATTGATGCCGGTCGTTGCCGAAGGTCAGGTTGTTCATGGTGCCCTGTGCGCCGGCAAGGACGCCGGTGGCGCCGAAGAGGCAGTCGGTAATGGCCTGGCTGGTCTCGACGTTGCCAGCGACCACCGCGGCCGGATAGCTGGGCTTCAGCATCGAGCCCTCGGGGATCACGATCTCCAGCGGCTTGAGGCAACCCTCGTTCATCGGAATCTCGTCGTCGACCAGGGTCCGGAAGACATAGAGCACCGCGGCGCGGCAGACCGCGGAGGGCGCGTTGAAGTTGCTCTCCAGCTGGGCGCTGGTTCCGGAGAAGTCGATCCGGGCGCTGCGCGCCGCCTTGTCGACCGTGATCGCAACCTCGATCCGGCTGCCGTTGTCCATGGGATAGACGAAATGGCCGTCGGCCAGCCGGTCGAGCACCCGGCGGACCTGCTCCTCGGCATTGTCCTGGACGTGGGTCATGTAGGCTTGCACGACATCCAGCCCGAAGTGCGCGACCATCTTGCGCAGCTCCTGCACGCCCTTCTCGTTGGCCGCGATCTGGGCCTTGAGATCGGCGATGTTCTGGTCCGGGTTGCGCGCCGGGTAGTCCCCCGAGGCCAGCAGATCCCGCATCTCCGCCTCGCGGAAGCGGCCCTCGGCGACGAGGCGGAAGTTGTCGATCAGGACGCCCTCCTCCTCGACCGTGCGGCTGTCCGGCGGCATCGAACCGGGCGTGGAGCCGCCGATGTCGGCATGGTGACCGCGGCTGCCCACGTAGAACAGGATCCCCTTGCCTTCTGCATCGAAGACCGGGGTGATCACGGTGATGTCGGGCAGATGGGTGCCGCCGTTGTAGGGCGCGTTGAGGACGTAGACCTCGCCGGGCCGGAGCCGGCCCTCGTTCTGCCGGATGACCGCGCGGACGCTCTCGCTCATCGAGCCCAGGTGCACCGGCATGTGCGGTGCGTTGGCGACCAGGTTGCCGCCGGCGTCGAATACCGCGCAGGAGAAATCGAGCCGCTCCTTGATATTCACCGAGTAGGCGGTCTTCTCGAGGGTCGAGCCCATTTGCTCGGCGATCGACATGAAGAGGTTGTTGAAAATCTCCAGCATGACCGGGTCCGCCTGGGTGCCGACGGCATGGGCCCGCTCCAGGGGCACGACCCGCTTCATGACCAGGTGGTTGCGCTCGGTCAGGCTGGCCTGCCAGCCCGGGTCGACCACCGTGGTGCTGCCGGACTCCAGCAGGATCGCCGGCCCGTCCAGGCGGTCCCCGGGCGCGAGGTCGGCGCGCTCGAACACCGGCGTCTCGTGCCAGGCGTCGCGCGCGAACATCCGTGTCGTCGCCTTGGGCTGCGGCGCCTCACGGCTCGCCGGCACCGCCAGGCGCGGGTCTTCGGCGGCATCCGTCGCGCCGACCGCCTCGACCGAAATGGCCTCCACGATGTGGCCCTTCTCCGGCATGAAGAAGCCGTAGCGCTGCTGATGGGCCGCTTCGAAGGCCTCGATCACCGCCCTGCGCGGGCCGAAGTCGACGACCATCGCGGAATCGGTGCCGATGTAGCGCAGATGGACCTTTTTGAGCACCGAAATCCGGGCCTCGGCGATGTCCTGACGCTGCAGCTCCGTCCGCGCCTCGGCGGCCAGGGCCTCGAGCCGGTCGCCGAGGCTTGTGAGCAGCTCGTCGTCGAGCTCGGCCTCCACCGCC
>JASJAL010000182.1 GCA_030067055.1 Kiloniellales bacterium
CTCGAGCCCTGCCCCATGTGCGCCCAGGCGATCGCTTTCGCCCGGCTCTCGCGACTGGTGTTCGGCGCCGCGGACCCCAAGGGCGGCGGCGTGATCCACGGTCCGCGCATCTTCGAGCAGCCGAGCTGCCACCACCGGGCGATCGAGATCGAAGCAGGCCTGGAGGCCGAGCGCTGCGGGCAGCTGCTGAAGGACTTTTTCCGGGCGCGCCGCTGAGCTCGTTTCAGATCGCCGTTGCCCGAGCGTGCTTGAGGTAGAGCTCGCGCAGACGCCGGGCGACCGGCCCCGGCTGGCCGCCGCCGATCCGCTTGCCGTCGATCTCGATCACCGGCCAGAAGGTCGAGGCGCCGGTGATGAAGGCCTCGTCGGCTTCGTAGGTCTCCGCCAGGGTGACCGGCCGCTCCTCGATCTCGATGTCGGTCTCCTCAGCGAGCTCCAGGAGCGCGCCGCGGGTCACGCCGGGCAGGATCATGTTGGAAAGCGGGCGCGTGATCACCTTGCCGTCCTTGACGATGAAGACGCTGGTCGCGCCGCCTTCGGTGACCACCCCGTCCATGACCATGAGCGCCTCCTTGGCGCCGGCCGCCTTGGCGGCGTGCTTCGCCAGAACCTGGGCCAGCAGGCCGACCGACTTGATGTCGCGCCGGGCCCAGCGCAGGTCCTCGACGCTCTTCATGGCGATGCCGGTCTGGGTCTCCCGGTCCTCCATCAGGGGCTTCTCCTGGGTGAAGAGGAAGACCGTCGGGGTCATGCCCTGCTCCCAGACGAAGTCGCGGTCGGCCGCGCCGCGGGTGATCTGCAGGTAGACCAGACCCTCGGTGAGCCCGTTCTCGGCGACCAGGCGGCGGTGGATCTCCAGGAGCTCGTCGCGGCTCAAGGGATTTTCCATGGAGAGCTCGCCCAGCGAGCGGTCGAGGCGCGCCATGTGGCGCTCGAAATCGAGCAGCTTGCCCTCGAGCACGCCGACCACCTCGTAGACGCCGTCGGCGAACAGCAGGCCGCGGTCGAAGATCGAGACCTTGGCCTCTTCCTCGGAGCAGTAGTCGCCGTTGCAGTAGACCAGCCGGGACATGAAGCACTCCCCCCTTTCTCGGTCCCGCGCTGCCGGGACCCCGCCGTTTTACGTCGCCCGGCGGCGCGGGCGCAACTCTCCGGAACGTGAACCCGGAGAGAGCTTGGCGCCCCCCGAGTCGTGGCCATATCGAAAGGGCACCAGGAAGGGGGATCGCTGATGGAACAGGCGCCACCGGAAATCACCGGCTTTCACGCCCATGTCTACTACGACGCCGAGCAGAAGCCGCGGGCGGCGGCCCTGCGCGAAGCCGTCGAGGCCCACTTCGAGGTCGTCATGGGACGCTGGCACGACGCGCCGATCGGCCCGCACCCGCGCGGCAGCTACCAGATCGCCTTCGATCCGGCGGTCTTCGGCAGCCTGGTGCCCTGGCTGGCGCTCAACCGCGACGGCCTGACCATCCTGGTCCACCCGGAGACCGGCGACGACGTTCCCGATCACACCGACCACGCGCTCTGGCTCGGCCCGCCGGAGCCGCTCGATATCGATGCGCTCGGTTAGAGCCCTGATCGCCGGCCTGGCGCTGGCGCTGGCGCTGTCGGGGGCCGGAGCCACCGAGACCGAAGGGCCCGTGCTTCTGGACCCGGCGGCGCGGGAGGCTCTGGCCGCTCTGCCCGCGCTGCGCGGCGCGGCGCCGAAAGAGGCGGAGCTGGCCGGCAGGATCGTCATCGTCAGCTTCTTCGCGTCCTGGTGCCCGCCCTGCCATCCGGAGTTCGACCACCTCAAGGCCATACACGCGCGCTACGCCGGCGCAGGTGTCACCGTCGTCGCGGTCAACATCTTCGAGGCCTATGGCAAGGACGACGGCGGCGCCCGCCTCGGCAAGTTTCTGGCCGGCAAGGACCCGGCCTTTCACGTGCTGGGCGACGGCGAGTCCGTCGCCGGTATCTTCGGCGGGGTTAAGCGGATTCCCACCGTCTTCGTGTTCGGCCGCGACGGGCAGCCGGTCCTGCACTTCATCCACGAGAGGGGCGCGACCAAGACCCACGTCGGCTATGAAGAACTGGAGAGCGCGGTTCGGACCGCGCTCTGACGCTTACCAGCGTGCCGTCACACGATAACTTGGAAGCGGCGCCGGCGGCGCCCATAATCGGCACGACGAGCGATACGGCGGCATGGAACTCTCGGGGCGGGCCAGAATGTTGATTGCACAGATCACCGACATCCACCTGGGCAGCATCGCCACCATCGGGGGTGAAGAGGTCGATCCGCGGAAGGCGCTGGACCGGGCTGTGACCCACCTGAACACGCTCGACCCGCGGCCCGACGTGGTCCTGGTCACCGGCGACATGACCAACAAGGCGACGCCCGAGGAGTATGCCGAGCTCCGGGCCGGCTTAAGTCCTCTCGAGCCGCCCTACTTTCTCATTCCGGGGAACCACGACGACCGCCCGGGTCTCCGCGCCGCCTTCCCCGACCACGCCGAGCTCTGCGACAACCCCGATTTCATACAGTACACGGTCGAGGACTATCCGCTCCGCCTGATCGCTCTGGACACGATCGTTCCCGGCAAGTCGGGCGGCGATCTCTGCCCGGCGCGGCTGGCCTGGCTCGACCAGCGTCTGGCCGAAGCGCCGGACCGGCCCACCGTGATCTTCATGCACCATCCGCCCTTTGCCGTCGGCATGCCGGGCTTCGACGCCATCGGCTGCGACAACGGCGCGGCGCTCGGCCGGATCCTGGACGGCTACGACCATGTCGAGGCTGTCCTCTGCGGCCATGTCCACCGCGCGATCTCCCTGCTCTGGCACGGCACCGTGGTCCACGTCACGCCGAGCACGACCTACCAGTATCCCCTCGACATGACCGGCGAGCGCATCAGCGGCCCGGCCCTTGAGCCGGCCGCCTGCCGCCTCTGCCTCTGGTACGACGGCGCCCTGGTGTCCCATCTCAGCCATATCACCTAGTGTGATGGTTCCGAGACTCGGCGCGACAACCGCGCCGAGTTTCGGAAGCTGAATCACACTAGATTCTCAGAGTTCGTGTCCCTTTGATCCCGAAGTTCGAGCGATCGAACTTCGGGATCGGGACAACTCGCGGCTGAACGAATCCCCGCGGAATTCTCTCATAGGCACTTGGGCCGCGTTTCGATTCGGTGCTAGGCTTTCGGCCGCATCCGAGCGAACCCTGGTTCGGCTCGAGTGATGAAAGAACAGCAAGAACGGCCGCCGCCGTGACGGCCGAATGACATCGGGAGGAACGCCACTGATGCTTCAGCTCAGTCGGGACGAGCTTGTCCGCGCCTACACCATGATGCGCACGATCCGCGATTTCGAGGATCGGGTGCACGACGAATTCGCCACCGGGGCGATCCCCGGCTTTGTCCACCTCTATGCCGGCGAGGAGGCTTCGGCCGCCGGCGTCTGCATGCACCTCGGCGACAAGGACCACATCGGGTCGACCCACCGCGGCCACGGCCACTGCATCGCCAAGGGCTGCGACGTCGAGGCCATGATGAAGGAGATCTACGGCCGGCGCGACGGACTGTGCGGCGGCAAGGGCGGCTCCATGCACATCGCCGACCTGGAAAAGGGCATGATGGGGGCGAACGGCATCGTCGGCGGCGGCCCGCCCCTGATCTGCGGCGCGGCGCTGACCGCCAAGACGCTCGGCACTGGCGGCGTCGCGGTCGCCTTCCTGGGCGACGGCGCCTCGAACCAGGGTACCACCCTGGAGTCCTACAACCTCGCCAAGGTCTGGAACCTGCCGGCGGTCTTCGTGGTCGAGGACAACGGCTACGCCGAATCGACCGCCAGCGCCTGGTCGGTCGGCGGCACCCAGCTCGAGCGCGCGGCGGCCTTCGGCATGCCGGGCAAGCAGGTCGACGGCCACGACTTCTTCGCGGTCTACGAGGCGGCCGGCGAGATGATCGACCGGGCCCGCGACGGCGGCGGCCCGAGCCTGCTCCACGTCACCCTCAACCGCTACTACGGCCACTTCGAGGGCGACGCCATGACCTACCGCGGCGACGGCGAGATCGAGAAGCTCAAGGCCGAGCGCGATGCCTTGAAGATCTTCCGCGACCGGGTCACGGAGACCGGGCTGCTCGAGCATGCTCAGCTCGACGAGATCGACCAGCAGGTCTCGGCCAAGATCGGCCACGCGGTCACGGCGGCGATGAGCGCGCCGGCGCCGACCGCCGAAGACCTGCTGACCGACGTCTACGTCTCTTACTGAGGGGAAGAAGCATGGCCAAGAAATCCTATCGCCAGGCGGTCAACGAGGCTCTTGCCCAGGAGATGCGCCGCGATCCCACCGTCGTCGTCATGGGCGAGGACAACGCCGGCGGCATGGGCGCGCCGGGCGAGGACGACGCCTGGGGCGGCGTGCTCGGCGTCACCAAGGGCCTGATGCCCGAGTTCGGGCGCGAGCGGGTGCTCGACACGCCGATCAGCGAAAGCTCGTTCATCGGCGCGGCGGCCGGCGCCGCGGCGACCGGTTTGCGCCCGGTGGCCGAGCTGATGTTCGTCGACTTCATGGGCGTCTGCTTCGACCAGATCTTCAATCAGGCCGGCAAGTTCCGCTACATGTTCGGCGGCAAGGCGGTCACGCCGATGGTGGTGCGCACCATGTACGGCGCGGGCTTCCGGGCGGCCAGCCAGCACAGCCAGTGCCTCTACCCGATCTTCACCCACACGCCGGGCCTCAAGGTCGTCGTGCCCTCCTCGCCCTACGAGGCCAAGGGGCTGATGATCCAGTCGATCCGCGACGACGACCCGGTGATCTTCTTCGAGCACAAGGTCATGTACGACGACGAGGAAGAGGTGCCGGACGAGCCCTACACCATCCCCTTCGGCGAGGCCAACGTCACCCGCGAGGGCGACGACGTGACCGTCGTGGCGATCGGCCGCATGGTCGGCTTCGCCAACCAGGTCGCCGACAAGCTCGAAGGCGAAGGCATCGGCTGCACGGTGATCGACCCGCGCACCACCTCGCCGCTGGACGAGGACTCGATCCTGGAGAGCGTCGAGGAGACCGGACGCCTGGTGGTGGTCGACGAGGCCAACCCGCGCTGCAACCTGGCGACCGACATCGCCGCGCTGGCGGCGGAGAACGTCTTCGATGCCCTCAAGGCGCCGATCCGCAAGGTGACCCCGCCGCACACCCCGGTGCCTTTCGCGCCCGAGCTCGAGGACCTCTACATCCCGACGCCGGAGAAGATCGAGGCGGCGGTGCGCGACGTCGCGGGCCATCGGGCATGAGCGGGGACATCCAGGCCATCACCATGCCCAAGTGGGGCCTCGCGATGGAGGAGGGCATGGTGGTCGCCTGGCATGTCGAGCCGGGCGGCGAAGTCGGTGCGGGCGACGACCTGCTCGACATCGAGACGACCAAGATCACCAACGTCTTCGAGGCGCCGGTCGGCGGGCTCCTGCGGCGGCAGATCGTCGCCGCGGGAGAAACCGTGCCGGTCGGCGCGCTCCTGGGCGTGGTCGCCGACCCGGCGGTCGACGACGTCGAGATCGACGCCTTCGTTGCTCGCTTCAACGAGAGCTTCGAGGTCCAGGCCAAGGAGGCCGCAGCGGCCGCGCCGGAGACCCAGGTGATCGAGGTCGACGGTCTGCCGCTGGCCTATCTGCGGCTGGGCGATGCCGAAGGCACGCCCCTGGTCCTGGTCCACGGCTTCGGCGGCGACATCAACAACTGGCTCTTCAACCTGCCGAGTCTGGCGGAGAGCCACAGTGTCTATGCCGTCGACCTGCCGGGCCACGGCAAGTCCGGCAAGACGGTCGACAAGGCCAGTCTCGAAGCCCTGGCCGAGACCCTGGCAGGCTTCATGACCGCCGCCGGGATCGAGGACGCCCATCTGGTCGGCCATTCCCTGGGCGGGGCCATCTCGCTGCAACTGGCGCTGGCCCGTCCGGCCCGGGTCGCCAGCCTGACCTTGATCTCACCAGCCGGTTTCGGTCCGGATATCAACGCCGACTACATCGAGGGCTTCATCGCGGCCGAACGGCGCAAGGAGATGAAGGGCTTGCTCCAGATGCTCTTCGCCGATCCGGAGCTGGTCAGCCGCGACATGGTCAACGATCTGCTGAAGTACAAGCGCCTGGACGGCGTGAACCCGGCCCTGCGGGCGATCGCCGACGGGGTCTTCCCGGACGGCCGGCAGACCGGCGTCCTCAGCCCGAGGTTGGCCGAACTTGCCGTGCCGCTGCAGGTGATCTGGGGCGCGGAAGACCGGATCGTCCCGGCCTCCCACGCCGCCGACCTGCCCGACAAGGTTCGGGTCCATCTTCTGGACGATGTCGGGCACATGCCTCAGATGGAGGCGGCCGGCGAGGTCAACCGCCTGATCGGGGAGTTTCTGTCGGCTTAGGGGAAAAGTGCACACAACGGATCAAACGACCGCCGAGAACGGCGGCGTCGGAAGCCTGCGTCCTACCGGACAGGTCTCGGCCGTCCGGAGGACCATCAACGGGGAGGAATTCGTCCATGTTTTTTGTGCCCAAGAACGCGGTCTACAAGAGGGTCAGCCGGCGGAAGTTTCTCGAGCTCGGCGGCGGGGTGGCGACGGCGCTCGGTGCCGGCTCCATCGCCGTCGGCCTCAACTCGGTGATCTCGCGGACGCCGGTCTACGCCGCGTCCTCCGATGACGCCAAGTGGAAGCAGTACGCGGGCTCGAAGCTGGTCTTCATGTCCGAGAACACGCCGCCCTCCTTCGCCATCCGCGACAACCTGGAAGAATTCGTCAATCTGACCGGGATCGAGGTCGAGATCCTGACAGACGACCTGCCGGTGGTGCAGCAGAAGGTCGGCATCGACCTGCGCGGCGGCCAGGCCGACTTTCACCTGAACTACGTGCAGGACAAGCCGATCGGCTCACCCTTCGCCGACTTCTATGCCGACCTGACCCCGATGCTGGGTGACGAGACTCTGCCGCAGGATCCAGAGGGCTACGGCGAGGACGTCTGGTTCGAGAACTACCGCGACGCCTGCGGCGTCTACTACACCCGCGACCGCCTCGTCGCCTTTCCCTACGACTGCGCGGTGGCCTGTACCTTCTACCGGCAGGACCTCTACGAGAAGCACAGCAAGGACTTCGAGGCCGACTACGGCTACCGGCTGGAGTTCACCAATGGCACCACCTGGAAGAACGTCCGCGACTTCGCCGAGTTCTTCAAGAAGCTACGCGACGGCGGGGCGGACGTGCCCTACGGCTATGCCCAGCACCACGGCTCCTTCGCCTGGACGACCCAGCTCGACATCCAGCGCATGCTGTTCTCGCACGGCCGCTGGATCGACTTCGAGGTCGACGACAAGCTGGGCAGCAAGGAGCCGGGACCGGCCAAGTGGGGCGACCAGCAGTCGATCCTGGTCATGGAGAAGTTCCGCGAGCAGGCCGAGGTCTGCCATCCGGACAACCTCGCCAACGGCACCCTGGAGCTGAACACCGTCTATCAGGCCGGTCAGATCGCGATGCAGGTGCAGTACCACGAGTTCGCGGCCTCGGTTGAGGACGCCTCGACCTCGGTCGCGGCGGACGGCAAGACGGCCTATGGGCCCTGCCCGGCCGGCGAGCCGGAGTGGATCGCCGGCGACGGCCAGGCGGTCAACGGCTGCAACTGCGGCATCGGCGGCATCGGCATCAACGGCAACGCCTCCGAGGACCTGCAACGGGCCGCCTACATCTTCGCGATCTGGGCGACCTCGAAGAACACCCAGTTCGAGGTCCTGAAGGGTGTCGGCGGGACGCCAACCCGTAAGTCGGTGATGGAGATCCCCGAGGTGGCGCAGGCCCGCCAGCGGCCGACGGCCATGCCCAACGCGCTGACCTTCGATGCGGTCTACGACTACGGCATCAAGGATCCGCACTTCGTGCTGGGCCCCAAGATCCCGGAGGCCAACGAGTACCACAACATCATCGCGACCGAGACCCAGCGCTGCGTTTCCGGCCAAACCGGCGCCAAGGAAGCCTGCGAGGCCATCAAGCAGCAGCTCGACGACCTTCACGACATCTGAGGAGAGGGGCCCGGGGCCTCGGTCCCGGGCCGTCGCGTTGCGGCCGGAGCCGCGCGCAGGGGCTACGAGCTTGGGGGAGGGCGATGCCAGGGCCGGATACAGCGGCCGCCACTGGGACGGCGGTCAGCCAGGGAGAAGGCTTCCAGGTGCGGCGGGTCGACTACGATCCGCCGGCCCTCAACCCGCTGCCCTCGCGGCGCTACTACTTCTATCTCATGGCCCCGGCGGTCGTGATCCTCGCTTGCATCACGATCTATCCCTTCCTCTGGCTGATCTACATGAGCCTGCACAAGGTCGGCCTGGGGGCCGAGGCCGACCGCTGGAACGACTTCAAGAACTACATCCGCCTGACCCGGGATTCGAAGTACCTGATGGGCTGGGTCCTGCTGGCCAAGTACAGCTTCATGTGCCTGGCGCTCGAGGTCGGCCTCGGGGTCCTGCTGGCGGTGCTGCTCAACAACTCGCGCTTCGAGAAGGCCCTGGTCACGATCTTCCTGATGCCGATGATGATGGCGCCGGTGATCGCGGGACTGGTCTGGTACTACCTCTACAACGGCACCTTTGGCTGGTACCACTGGCTCTTCCAGTCGGTCGGCCTGCTGGGCGAGACCTCTATCCTTGGCAGTCCGGACACCGCGATGATCGGCATCGTGGTGGTCGACGTCTGGCAGTGGACGCCGCTGATCACCCTGATCACGCTGGCCGGCTTGAAACGCGTGCCCCAGGATCAGCTGGAAGCCAACATGGTCGACGGCGCTGGGGCGCTGCGCAACTTCGTCTCGATCACGCTGCCCAACCTCTATCCCTTCCTGCTGATCGCGATCCTGCTGCGGTTCATGGACAACTTCCGCTTCATCGACGCGGTCCTGGTCCTGACCGGCGGTGGGCCGGCCAATGCAACCAAGATCCTGCCGACCTACCTCTTCGACGTCTCCTTCCAGTTCTTCAAGCTGGGCCGCGGGGCCGCCATCGCCTTCACCTTGCTGGTCGTCACCATCCTCCTCGGCCTGGTCCTGGTGAAGGTCTTCCAGGATCCCTCGCAGAAGCTGGCCGACAACAAGGGTGAAGGAGGCTGAGCAGGCGGGCCATGGCTTCACGCGACGTCGTCCAGTACCACACCCCGGCCAAGCGCCTGCTGCAGCTGCTCTCGGTGGCTTTTCTGGCGGCCTACCTGATCTGGACCGTTCTGCCGCTGATCGTGATGTTCGTGTCTTCCTTCAAGGACCTGCTGGCCGCCTTCCAGGTTCCGCCGCCGGGGGACTGGTCGGGACTCGCCCTGTTCTTCGACTTCGAGCCGACCCTCAAGCACTACCTGAACCTCTTCGTGCAGCTGAACTTCGGCACCTATCTGGTGCACAGCCTGGTGGCCTCCTTGGGGTCCGCCGTGGTCTCGGTGGTCTTCGGCTCGATGTGCGCCTACAGCCTTTCCAGGATCGAATTCAAGGGGAAGAAGGACTTCTTCTTCTGGATCATCTCGACCCGGATGGCGCCGGTGGTGGCCGTGATGGTGCCGCTCTACGCGATCTTCCGGACGGTCGACCTGGTGGGCACCCTGCCCGGCCTGATCCTGGCCTATACGACCTTCAACCTGCCCTTCGCGATCTGGATTCTGAAGGGCTTCTTCGACAACGTGCCCTACGCCATCGAGGAGGCGGCGCTCTGTGACGGCTGCAACCGGCTGCAGGCCTTCCGCGAGATCCTGCCGCTGGTCGCGCCCGGCATCGGGGCTTTCGTCGTGCTCTGCGTGCTCTTCGCCTGGAACGACTTCCTCTTCGCCTCGATCATCGGCAGCGGCGGCGCCAAGACCCTGCCGGTGGCGACCCGCGAGCTGGTGCAGCCGCAGAACATCCAGTGGGGCAGCATCATGGCGGCCGGGGTGGTGACCACCCTGCCGATGATGTTCCTGGGCCTGCTGATCCGCCGTTACCTGGTGACCGGTCTGACCATGGGCGCGGTCCGGGAGTAGCCCGCGGCAAGAAGGAGGACGAGCAACCTTGGCATCGGTAAGCATCAGCAACGTCTGGAAGTACTACGGCAATACCGTCGCCGTGCGCGACCTGAGCCTGGAGTGCCCGGACAACGAGTTTCTTTGCGTCCTCGGCCCCTCGGGCTGCGGCAAGTCTTCGACCCTGCGCATGCTGGCAGGTCTGGAGCACATCTCTGCGGGCGAGATCCGCTTTGGCGAACAGCGGGTCAACGAACTGGCGCCCAAGGACCGCGACATCGCGATGGTCTTCGAGAATTACGCGCTCTATCCCCACAAGACCGTCTTCGACAACATCGCCAACCCGCTGCGCCTGCGCCGGGTCGACGCGGCGACCACCAAGGACAAGGTGACCCGCGCCGCCGCCATGCTGGAGATCGACAACCTGCTGGACCGCAAGCCAGCCCAGCTCAGCGGCGGGCAGAAGCAGCGGGTCGCGATCGGCCGGGCCATCGTCCGCGAACCCGCCCTCTTCCTCTTCGACGAGCCGATCGCCCATCTGGACGCCAAGCTGCGCGCCCACATGCGCGGCGAGCTGAAGCACATGCAGCGCAGCCTGGGCACCACGACGATCTACGTCACCCACGATCAGCTAGAAGCTCTCTCCATGGGCGATCGCATCGCCGTGATGCACGAAGGCGTGCTGCAGCAGCTGGGCACGCCTTCGGAAATCTACAACCATCCGATCAACGAATGGGTCGCCAGCTTCGTCGGGGAACCGCCGATGAACTTCCTGGACTGCATGCTGGAGCGTTCCGCCGACCGCCTGGCGCTGCGTCACAACGGCTTCGCGGTGCCGCTCACCGCCGAGCAGGGGAGCCTTCTGGGCGGCGCGGCGGATGCCGCCGGTCTGCGGATGGGAATCCGCCCGGACGATGTCGGGATCTCTATGGACCCTGGGGCCGAGGGTGCCGTCGAGGCCAGCATCTTCGTGACCGAACTCCTGGGCAGCGACATGCTGGTCGAGGTCGAGCTCGGTGACACCCGAGTCCAGGTGAAGACGACCCCGGACTTCCAGGGGGCCATCGGAGAACGCTGCTTCGTGACCTTCGATACCCGACGCTGGCACACCTTCTCCCGCGAGGACGGCCAGGCCTATTTTTAGATCAGACAGATAGAGCGACCTCTCCGCCTTCATACGAGCGCAGGCTGCGCTAGCCCCGTTGAACCGTCAGGCAGGGCGGCGGCCCTATGCGGCCATTAGCGATATATTTGCAGATTCGGTGCCCTAATCCTTCCCAGGCCTTCGAGGGACATGGGGGAGGATT